>JAQVUB010000381.1 GCA_028699735.1 Lentisphaeria bacterium
AAGGGTTCAGGGTTCAGGCTTAAAATGTGGCGTAACCGGCCCGGTTGCGATTTCTGTTAGCACTCCCACGCCTGAACGGTCTCGGGTGCCCGGGGCAGGGACTACCTACTTTTGGGAACTGCACCCGTTTGAAAATTATCACTACCCAATGCCATAGTGCTGGCTGCAAGGTGCAGTTTTGCGAATTTTTGCGAGTACACAGCATACCAGTGTATTGCGTCAGTGCAACTGGGTCACAGAGGAATTCTTTTGAACAACGAAAAGCTCGAAACGCCCCGAAATAATTTCACGGGAAGCTGCTTGGACTGCTGAAATGCGTTGCTCATCCCATGAAATTTTTTCGGGGCGTTGGTGATTATCGTTGAAAAAAAATACCACTGCCACCCAACTTCACCGACGCATTACATACCAGTCCCTCTCCATTCCCCCCCCCGGACTCCACCCCACTACAGAACAACATGCAAAGGGATAACACACATGCCTGACATGCGTCGATCACAGCAGACGGCTCCCGCAAGTATACCCGATATTCCAGTTATGCCTGACCATAACAGCCAGGACAAATTTCTGGTTATCACTCCGGGCTTGAAAATTCCGTTGCAGGACATGCAATTTGATTATTCCCACGCTTCGGGTCCGGGTGGTCAGCATGTCAATACAACTGACAGTGCTGTACAATTGCGCTTCCCGTTCAGTTCTTGTACCGCGTTTACAGATGAAATTCGCAGAAGACTCTCAACAATTGCAAAGCACAAAATCAATTCCAGGGGAGAACTGCTGATTTCCGTCAGCCAATCTCGCAGCCAGATTCAGAATAAAAAGAAAGCCCTGCAAAACCTGAAAGAAATCGTGCGGCAAGCACTGCGAAAACCTGCAACCCGGAAAAAATCCGCCGTCCCGGCTGCCAGCAAAAAAAACAGATTAAAGACTAAAAAACATCAGGCGGAAAAACGCAACCTTCGGCAAACTCCCCGGATGGACGAATAACGGTTTATTTTCCCAATTCCGGCAAAAAACAGAGTCGGCATGCTTGGGTGCAGTTCCCAAAAGTAGGTAGAGGCCGTCCAGAAAGGGTTCAGGGTTCAGGTTTAAAATGTGGCGTAACCGGCCCGGTTGCGATTTCTGTTAGCACTCCCACGCCTGAACGGTCTCGGGTGCCCGGGGCAGGGACTACCTACTTTTGGGAACTGCACCCGCATGCTTGCCGCGATTTTTCTGCAGGGCAAAAAAAAAGCCGTTGCGGAAAGCAACGGCGAAAGAACTGGCCAAATCGGCCCAATTACTTTTTGCAGGTTTTTTTGCTGCAGCAGGCAGCTTTGCCCAGGCCGGATTTCTCATAGGTGTCTTTGCTGACGAAAGTTGTCAGGTTGCGGCCGTCTTTGGTTTTGCCTTTGAAAGCGTAGCCACCGTTTTTGTAGCGAACGGCTTCGATCACTTCGCTCTCAACGCTTTTCTTTTCCTTGACATCCCAGAACTTTGCTTTCATTTCGTTTTGTCCTTCCAATTGTTTTTGCTACCTGATCAACTACCGGATGCACTCACATCCGGATGGACAACGCCTCCATGCCATAATTTATGGGCATGATCAGTAATTTATAACCTGAAACCAAGGTATTGCAAATCATTTTTCAAAAAAAAATGCTTTTTTTGTGTTTTTTTCTAAAAAAAACGCAAAACCTCCTTAAATTCTGCAGATCAGCTTGGACGCACAGCAGCGATTTTTCTGCAGATCGAACGATTCCGGGCGAGAATTTCGTCTTCTTCTTCGATTTTTCCATGCAGCATAAGGATTTTTCCGTCACAAATGAGAGTGTCCATCACACTGCTATCAGCTGAATACACCAGATTGGCGATCAAATTGTAATCCCCCAGCATCTGCGGATGTTGCAGGCGCACCAGCAAGGCGTCGGCCAGTTTCCCCTCGGCAATCTCTCCACCATCAATATCAAACAATGTGCAACCAGTGCGGGTGGCAGCGGCAAAAACATCCAGATCCCTTCCGGCAGTCGGCTGCCCGGATTGCACTTTTGCCGAAAGAGCCGCAAACTTCATTTCCTCAAGCATCGACAAATTGTTATTGGAAGCGCAGCCATCTGTGCCAATGCCAATCCGGCACCCGGATTCCAAGGCAGACTGGAAGCGGAAAAGTCCGCTGCACAGTTTCATGTTGGAAACCGGATTATGAGCGATGACCGCCTTCCGTTCGCTGATGATGGCAATATCCTCATCCGTCAGATGCGTGCAATGTGCAAGAACCGTTGCGGGTCCCAACAGTCCCAGGCTGTCTAAATAAGCAACCGGGGTCATGCCATGTTGAGCCTGACACTCCTGAACTTCCCGCAAGGTCTCTGCAGCGTGAATATGCAAAACAGCCTGATTTTGCTTTGCTTCCTCGGCTATTTCCAGCAATGCCTTCTCATTGACCGTATAGATCGCATGCGGAGCATAGGTTAGATGAACACGCGATGAGCGAGATGCGGCGCGTTCCTTCAACTCGGCATTGGCCTTGCGGTTGCTTTCCAACACCCCGCCACCTGGAACACAGATAAACATATATCCGATTGCTGCGCGCAACCCCATCTCTTCTACTGCATCCAGGCTGGCAGTCTGATGCCAGTACATGTCGTTGACAAAGACAGTGCCGCTGCGGATCATCTCAAGCAAAGCCAGTTTTGTGCCCCAATAAACATCTTCATGCGTCAGCAAAGCTTCCGCCGGCCAGATGTATTTTTGCAGCCAGGTAAACAACTCCATGTCATCGGCATAGCCTCGTAACAGAGTCATCGCGGCATGGGAATGCAGATTGTAAAAGGGAGGAATCAAGGCCAGCTCCCCCCCCCCGTCAATAACCTGCTCGGCTTTCTCCTCCAACCGCTCCGAAATCCGACGAAAACGGTTCCCGCTGATTAATACGTCCTGAACCTTTCCGCCCAAAATAACATTTTTTAAAAGCAAGTTTTGCATTTGATCCCCTTTCCGAATAAACTTTCAAGGTACTTCGACAACTCGCTTTTGCAAGTTGCCGCCGGAAGATTCTTATGGGGTGCAGTTCCCAAAAGTAGGTAGCGGCTGTCCAGAAAGGGTTCAGGGTTCAGGTTTAAAATGTGGCGTAACCGGCTCGGTTGCGATTTCTGTTAGCACTCCCACGCCCGAACGGTCTCGGGTGCCCGGGGCAGGGGCTACCTTTTGGGAACTGCACCCATTCTTAAGTCAATGGAAACGGATCAATCCTTTTCGTTGTTTAAAAATACCACTGCCACCCAGCTTCACGGATTACAAACAGATGAGTAATCTGTCAGTGAAGCTGAGTGCAGCGGTATTTTTTTTACAACGAAAGACACTAACGACCCGAAAAAATTTCATGGGATGAACAATGAATTCCCCCAGTAAAAACCGTTTCCCATGAAATTTTTTCGGGTCGGTTCGTGCTTTTTGTTGTAAAAAAGAATTCCTCTGTTACCAAGTTTAACTGACGCATTACACAGATG
>JAQVUB010000382.1:0-1283 GCA_028699735.1 Lentisphaeria bacterium
TGTAACCGCCGTCTACGATTTTCTCGAACGTTTCCTGGCAATCCGCTTCTATTTCCCGGGAGAACAAGGTGCCATCGTTCCCCGGCTCAGCAATCTCGCTTTTCCAGAAATGGACATTTTTGATCGTCCTGACCTGCCCCGGCGCAGCTTTGCATGGCCGGCGGATCTGCAGTTTCCCGAGGCAAATCTTCAGCCTGGCGATCTCACCCGATTTCAGCTGCAATTGCGAAATTCCGCATTCCGGGTACCCGATCAGAGCGGCATGGAAAGCCTTGACATTGCACGGCGCTGGGCTGGGCAACACCCCGAAATCCTGGGAGCTGATGAGTCCGGGCAGCGCCAGAAGCCCTCTGAACAGCCGAATGCCAAGCGCCTCTGCCTCGCCTCCGAATTTCTGCATCAGGCTCTGTATCTGGATGCGGAGGCCTTTCTGACGGGAAAAACGGCTTCGGCCAGAGGGCTGGATGCCTGGAATCCAGCGGCCTTTTATCCCGGTTTTTTCAACCTCAGTCTGCCGGAAAACGCGCAAAATTGTTATTGTTCGCAATGCCAGAGGTATTACCAGAGCCATCCGGAATCGGAGCGTTTCTGGACTCTTATCTCAGAAATAGCCCTGCAACTGCAGCAAAAGGGCGTTCCCGGCTATTTGACTTTCTGCAGCAACGGACTGTACGCACAACTGCCGCAAATTGCTCTGCCGGGGAATGTTCTGATTGCTGTTGCAACGGAGAATCCCTGGTTTCAGAACGGCAACCGTCCTGTAAGACTGGAGGAGCAGCTTGCTTTCTGGAAGAAAACTCTGAAGCGCAAGCCCTGGCTTGCGATCCATCTCTCTTCTGCCCTGCAGCCGTCTTTTCTTCCGGCAATCACGCCTGCAGCAATCGGCAACTTTATCTGCCGCAGCAGCCCGGCGATCAGCGGTGCGCATTTCCGTACACAATACACGTCGGGTACCGCTCTCAGCTTGAATTATTACATAGCAGCAAAATGCAGCTGGAATACCTCCCTGAAAGCAGAACAACTCCTGCAGGAGCATCATCGCCTGATGTTTGGCCCCGGGGCGCCTGCCATGAGCCAATTCTTTGCCAGCAGCGAAAAACTCTGGCTCGCTTTGCTGAAAGCCGAAAGTGCACTGCCGCCGGGTCAGAAATCACGGGAAAACCTTTGGCGGGTCATTTATTCGCCTGTACAAATCGAACAGTTCCGAACCTGCTTCGCAGAAGCCGAAACCGCAACCGAGAATTCCCCGGAATATCGCAGTAAAGTCGCATATTACCGGAAAG
>JAQVUB010000382.1:1383-3474 GCA_028699735.1 Lentisphaeria bacterium
CTTGCTTACTCGAATTCGCAGACGATCATCTGGTATCCAATCAGTCGTTCCAGCTGGCAATGCAGATAATCTCCTTCTTGAGTAAAAGGCAGCGTTTTCCGTTCAGGAGCCAGATAGAGCGCCTTAACCTGACCTGTGCCAATGCGCAGGGCAATCTCGAGATCAACGGCGATGGAGGGTTCCTCGATGATCTCCATCTGCTTGCCACGTTTTTCCGGAACATAGCAAAGCAGGTGGATCATCCGGCGCCCTGGCTGCCTGGTGACCGTAGCAACCCCGTAGGATGGCAGATTGCTTACTTTCAGCAACGGATCCGGCATGATTTTCTGCAGGATATTTCGTACCAGATACTTGAACCATGCCGGAGCATGATTGTAGTAATTCAGGGCAACGGGAAAGGCCAGATGCCAGACCTGGTGATCGGCCGAGGCCAGGACAGCCGCCTGATCCGTCATTTCCTTTTCCGGGATATAGAGGTACTCATGCTTGTAGTCCCAATCCTGCAAATTGAACCAGCCGCGCCCCAGGCCGGCATAGCAATGACTGCCAGGAAGTCCCTGCATGGCAATGCCAGGCTCATAGATGGTCAGACCCATTTCCGGTAGACCGGCTGACAATTCAGCGCCGCAGTGCAGAAACGTATAATGGCTGCTTTCCGCCCCGAGACATTTCACCGTCGATTCCAGAGCCGGCAAAGCAAAGGCATCTTTGTCAGCATACATGCCGGACCAGGCAGAAGAAAGCAGGCGCCCCCCGCCGGCAAGATATTGCTTCAGCTTTTCCGCCAGAGCCGGGCTCAGACGCGCTGCATCCGGCAAAAACAAAACCCGGTACCGTGAAAAGTCGGTTTCTCCGTCGATGACATCATACTGAAAGCCGGATTCGAGGAGCATGCGGGAGGCACCGGCCAGGATTTCCATGTGCAGAGCCGGGTGGAAAGTATCCGGGCGCAACCAGGGTGCCAGAATGGCCATGTCGACTTCAGCGCAAGCATGATCGGTCCATTCATCCAGAGCCGCAATGCGATGATATACGCGCTGGATGGATTGATAGACTGCATCCTGCAGGGCGCCGGAGGGATGCAGGTGGTCCCCGATGCTGCAGGCACCGCCATTGGCTACGGAGTTGATGCAATCATAGAAAAGAGCGGGTTCCGGACGCAGTCCGCCAAGATCGCCCCAGCTCCTCTGAAAACGCCCAGTCATCGTTGAACAGGGCTTGCCCAGAGTACGTATATACCGTATCCGGGAGGGCAGGTAATCGTAACCCCATCCGCCCTGCGGGAGGACTTCCAGTTCGATATGGGTGGGCTGATGGCAGGCCTCGATGCCAAGATAATAGCGGAAAATGCCCGGGCGGTACTGTTCCACCAGCTTTTCCAGATCCTGCTGCATGGAGAGTTTTGTCAGATGGGCAAAGTGTGCGGCATCCTTGGGATTTTTGGGATCGAGTCCCTGTTTTTCCATGCCTTCGATGCATTCGATGCCATAACAGGGCGGCACATTCATGGAATCAAAAATGACGCCATCGACTGGATACGCCTGCAGGACTTCCCGCACCATACCCAGCAGATGCGCCCGATAGGCGGAATTGAAGCAGAGTTTCCGGAACCAGTGATCCATCTGATCGAATTCATAGACCTGTCCGCGTTCATTGACGATGCACCACTCCCGATGCCGCAGAGCTTCCTCGTGGCTCAACCCGGCATTAAAATATGCAGAGACCCGTATGCCGGCAGCCTGACAGGCCTTGATCACTTCTCCCAGCAGATCAAAATCCAGCCCCGGATACACGGTGCCGGTTTGGGTAGGGAAATAACAGAAGCCGAGATTGCATTTGGCGAAGAAGTTGATGAACTCTACCTTGGCATCTTGCAGAGTCCTGACAAAATGAGCGGCATTCCAGTCTTTGCCCAGTTTTTCACAACCCGGCATCGTATGAAAATCAAAATGAATGGCGCGTCTGGGAAAGACTTCGGGTGACATGAAAAGAACCTTATTTTGTTTTGCGAATCAGAATGGCAACGTGATCACTGGGCATGCGGATTTCATACTGGCTGAGTCCTTCGCTGAGGTTGTGTTTGACCAGAGG
>JAQVUB010000383.1 GCA_028699735.1 Lentisphaeria bacterium
AATCCAGACCCTTTCTGCGGAAATACTGGCATAATTCCCAGGCGGTTCCCTCGGCTCCTCCACCGGAATCCGCAGTACTGACTTGTAATATGCATTTAGGAGAGTTCATCGTTGACCAGTGAATCGATGAAAATTCTTAAGGGAGTTCGGACGCGTCAGGCAGCTGTCGTTGAACTTCTTGTGCATCAGCAAGCAAAGCACATAAAATGTGTTTCCTATGCCACACGATGATTTTGCAAAGAAGTCTCATGCCTCCATGCAACAACCATATAAAACTTTCGAGTCTTTTCGTGTTTTTTCGTTGTTAAAAAATCAGTTGTCGGTGCGTTGTCTGCTGCGCAATTGCCCGCAGGCCGCTTTAATGGCGTCCCCTTTTCGGGTGCGGAGGGTGGCCTGTGCTCCGGCGCGGATCAGTCGATCGAGGAATGCTCGGCATTGGGCCAGGGCGGGTGCCTGATATCTGCTGGGGCCCGGATTGCAGGGGATCAGGTTGATTTTGGCATGCAGACGTGCAGCCAGAGCCGCCAGACGGGCAGCATCTTCCGGTGAATCGTTAAAACTTTTCAGCAGAGCATATTCGAGGGTTGGCATGCGATTAGTCTGCTGTCGGTGATACTGGCAGGCACTGATAATCTCCTCGAGGGGATAACGGTAGTCCGGCGGAATGATTTGGGCGCGTTGCTGATCGCTGGTGGCATGCAGAGAAATGGCCAGATTCCAGGGCCGGTGCAGATCCGCCAGTTTCCGGATGCCGGGTACAATCCCGCTGGTGGAGATGGTGATATGACGCGCTCCCAAGGCAAATTTGTCGGGGGCATTAAGATTGTCCAGCGCCCGGCTGAGCATATCGAGATTATGCAGTGGTTCGCCCATGCCCATGACGACGATATTGTTTATTTTTGCTTCGAGGTAACGGCAGGGCAGCAGAACCTGATCGATGATCTCTGCTGTCGTCAGATTTCGAATCAGCCCTTTGCTGCCACTGGCACAAAAAACACAACGTACCTGGCAGCCTACCTGTGTACTGATGCAGACAGTCGCCCTTTCCGGCGCCCGGATCAGAACCGTTTCCACTGTATTGCCATCAGACAGCCTGGAAAGCCATTTGACGCAGCCATCTTCGGCAGTCAGCGTTTCTTCCGCCTGCAACGTAAAGACACGATAGCCTGCCTGCAGCTTCCCCAGCAATGCCGCCGGCAGGTTTTTCATTTCTGAAAAATCGGCGGCCCATTTCTGATAGAGCCAATGGCGAAGCTGATCTGCACGGAACGCAGCGACACCGCAGCGCTCGAGCAATTCGCTCAATTCCTCATCGGACAAGTCTTTCAAAGAGGTTTTGATTATTTCAGACATCGATTCCTACCGTAGTTGAAATGCAGTTTTAAACAGGGAAACGCAGAGGGTCTCTATTCGCTTTTCAGCACGCCACGATAGAGACGCAAATAATGACGCCGGGTATCATCAACAAGCGTCGACTCACTTAACCCAGTTTGCCGCGCTGCGACAACTTCCCGGAAAATGATCCCCCGATAGTGATTTTCCGGAGAAGGAAACTGAAAAGTCAGCTGGCGATTTTGCGCCATATGGACGGTTGGACTGACCGGCTCCCAGTGTCTCGAAGGAACAGCCGGTTGACGGTGGCTCAGCAGGTAGACGACGGGCTCCTCTCCCGGCAAGCCAGCTGGAAATGCATGCAGGCGGACAATATCTTTGCCCAGATAGAAAGTCTCAACCAGATACGCATAATTGCCATGAAGATAAACCTTTTGCACATCGGATTCCGTGTTCAGCCGGCGGGCAGGAGGAGGCTCCAGACCGGATACCGGATCGGGTACCGGATGGAGCGCCCCCGCCGGCGCCAGTCCCGCCAACGCTATGCCGGATAATTTACGATTCCCGATGGTCAGGAAGGGAATGAACAGAAAACCGGTCAGCAGCATCACTCGCAGCCCACCGGTCGCAAACACCAGACTTTGCCACAAGGGTGCCGATTTGGCTTGTTTGAACAGGCGAATGCTCAGCAAGGCGAGAAACACGGAAAAAAGGGATAGCAGCAATGCTAAAGTGCTTGCACTGCTGTGCGGCAGCAGGCTTGGACGGATTTCAAGATTACCCAGAAAAATCAGCATCCAGAACAGGGATATGATACAGGCTCCCGCCAGAGTGACTGCACTGAGAAATCGAGTGATCCAGCAGAAAAAACGCCGGTACCAGTTGACCACGATCTCGAAATGAATTCCTATTAGAACGGCCATGGGTGCCAGGGCTGGAAAAAGTTGCAGCGGAGACGATCCCGGCCAGAGCAGAAAGAGGATGAGAGGGACAAAAACTAGGGCTCTGAAAAAGCCCCCCATGGTACCGGTCGGTTCAAATTGTCTCAATGCGAGACAGAAAGGAGCCCAGGCCAGCAAAGACCACGGCAGCAAATACAGTAAAACCTTAACCGGAAAAACAATCAGATGGCTGACAAAAGCAGCGCTGACGGGATTGGGTTGGGTGAAGGAAAGAGCATTCCAGGGCAGAAAAGGCTGCGCGCAGACAAAATGAATCCAGAAGATCGTGCTCACAGCAAAGATTCCAAGCATCAGGACATGAGGAGCGGATTGCAGCTGGCGCAGGGTTTTCGGTGGATTTCTGGCGATCAGCAAAGGCAGATAAAAGAGGAACAGGCCTTTGGCGCCGACCGTGAGGACGTCAAAAAAGACAAACAGCAGGGCGATCCCCCAGGCATGATGCCAGTGCTGTTCCAACGGGCCGAAGCGATACCAGGAAAACCAGGCCATAGCCAGGAGGAAAGCATGCAGGGTTTCGCTTTGTGCACGGAACCCGATACGCAGACTCGCCCAGCAGGTCAGAATGACAGCCGCCGCAATAAAGCCGGCAAGATTCCCCTTGCTTTTCCGGGCAGTTATCCCAGCCAGCAAAGCCAGCCCCCAAATGGATAGGACGGCCGGAAAACGAATGCTGAAGAGCGTGGGAGCCGACCCGCAGGAAAACAGGGCAATCAGCCACGAATACAGAGGAAAGACCGGAACTGGACTTCCCTGCAGATGGGGCTGCAACCAATTCCCGCTGCGGATCATTTCCCGGGCAACCGCAGCATATCCGGCCTCTTCACCACCCTGCAATTCAACAAAAAACAGGGGTGGAAGATACAGCACAAGGGCCATAACAGCAAGAGCCAAAAACCATTTCCAATTCGGTTGTTTATCTGTCGTTGACATAAGTTGTAGGCGAAGCCAGATCCTCTCTCTATTTCTGTGGTGGCGCATACTTGCGCCACTTTTTTAATCCTGCCCCCTGCACAGGGCGTTTTCATTCTTTTTCCCGCATCAGAAAATGCCTCACATCTTGCCCCCCCCCCCAAGAACTTTCTACAGACAAACCCATCGTGGTGAATAGGAATTCGGAAGACTTTCATGAATGAGCATGTTTCTGTATGACTTTCTATGATTCTTCTTGCAAACCCG
>JAQVUB010000384.1 GCA_028699735.1 Lentisphaeria bacterium
GGGCAGCGGCGCCGTCTTTCCGACGACAACTAAGGTCACCCCGGAACTGGGCACCCAGCGCCTTGCCGAAATCAAAGCCGCAGTCAAAATCCCGGTAGTGGCAATCGGCGGCATCAACGCCGAAAATGCCAGATACCCGCTTTCCTGCGGAGTCGATGGCATCGCCGTCGTCTCCGCCATCATGAAAGCTCAGGACCCCTGCGCCGCCGCCAGAGAACTGCGGACAATCGTCGATAATTTTTGAGATCGGTCGGATCGGTCGGATCGGTCGGATCATTAAAATGCTAAGGGAGGAATCATGTTTATTGACATTCATGCACATGCCTATCGCAAGCCCGTCCCCTTTGTCGTGTTGTTTCCCACGGTAGAACAGCTTCTCAAGCGCTACGATGATGCCGGCATTGAAATGGGTTGCGTGCTGCCGGTCGTCAATCCGGAAATTTATCTGCCGCAGGCCAACGAGGATATCCTCGAAATGTGTGAGCAGCATCCTGACCGCCTGATTCCTTTCTGCAACATCGATCCGCGAGCGCTGACCAATTCCTGCGACGCCCCGCTTGATACTCTGCTGCGCTACTACAAGGACAAAGGCTGCAAGGGCGTCGGCGAAATCATGCTGAATGTGCCGGTTATGGATCCCATGGTGCAGAACCTGTTCAAACATGCCGAAGCAGTGGGATTGCCGG
The DNA here is from genome assembly GCA_028699735.1 of Lentisphaeria bacterium. Classification (GTDB taxonomy): domain Bacteria; phylum Verrucomicrobiota; class Lentisphaeria; order Oligosphaerales; family Oligosphaeraceae; genus JAQVUB01. The sequence goes on from JAQVUB010000384.1 coordinate 687, forward strand.
TCACCTGCGACGGCTCTGACCGGGTCGGCGGTGATTTCGGACTCTACGACGAACCCGGCCTGCCACAGCTCGAACATACCCTGCAGCGCTTCCCGAACCTGATCATGCTCGGACACGGCCCGACCATCTGGGCCGAAATCTCAAGCGTTAAAATCCCGGCCTGCCGCAAACCTGCCTTCTTCCCGAACGGAAACCAGACACCCTGGCATCCCGCCGCCGGACCTGTACGCGAAGAGGGCGTCCTGCAACACCTGCTGCGAACCTACCCAAACTTCTATGGCGAACTATCCGATGCGTATAATGCCCTCAGCCGCGATGAAGACTACGGCCCGAAATTCCTCAACGAATTCCAGGATCGCCTGTTTTTCGGTACGGATTGCTGCCACCCGGATATGCCGTTCAAAACCCATGAACTCCTGCTCGACTGGCGCGCCAAAGGCAAAATCTCCGAACCGGTTTTCCGCAAAATTGCCCATGACAATGCGGCTAAATTCCTCGGCCTGAAATAAATTTTAACAACGAAAAGACACGAAATATCACGAAACAAGGAAGTATAATGATCAAGTACAGTGAAGAGCATCAATGGATCAAAGCCTGTGACAATGGCATCTGGGAAGTCGGTATTACCGCATATGCTGCCGAAGAACTCGGCGAACTGAATTTTGTCGAACTGCCCAAAGTCGGTGACGAGTTTGCGGGCGGGCAACCCCTTTGTGTTGTCGAATCCGTCAAAGCGGCTTCTGACGTCTTTGCCCCAGTCAGCGGAACGGTCACCGAAGTCAACCTGGCCCTCGAAAAAAATCCCGCTTTGCTCAATGAATCCCCCGAAGAAGCCGGCTGGATCTGCCGCTTCAAAGACGTCGATCCCACAGAACTCGACGCCCTGATGGATCGACCGGCTTACGAAGCATACTGCCAGCAGAACGGCTGAAGTAATATCTCAGTGTATTTTTTTAACCATAAAAGGCACAAAAAAAATCGTGCCTTTTGTGTTTTTTCGTTGTTAAAAAAGGTTTTATTCCTGCCCGAGAGTATTCAACGCCAGAGCCAGGGGGTGCACGGCCTGTACACCGGCCTGGCGCAGCAGGGCAGAGAGCAACGTCAGCGTCCAGCCAGTTTCCACGCTGTCATCAAGCAGCAGACAGGGCGCATAAGAGCCTCTCTGCAAATCGACCTGAAAGGCGCCGTCCAGATTGCGGCAGCGTTGCACACTGTTGAACTGCAGGCGTTGCGGCTGGTTGTCTTTCACCTTCCGGATACAGGGGATAAAAGGCAGATTGAGGCGTTGCGCCAGGCGCATTGCCAAGTCCATGATTGGATAGGGTTTGCGCAGCGACGGTACGCAGCTGACCCATGCAGGCGCCGGATCGGGGCGCCATTCGGCCAGCAGCTGCACAAGAGCCGCCAGCACTGCATCTGAAAAATATCCATCTGCCTGTTCCTGTGCCACTTGTTGTCCCCAGCCTCCATCACGCCAAATGCACAGTGCCCGTCCCTCACCCGCGCGCAGTTCCTCCCTGATCTTGCCCTTAAAGCCATAACTGGCCAAAGCCTGATACGGTGGCCACTGCAGACGCGGAAGCAAAGGCTGACTGGAACCGCGTAAAAACTGCTGCGCCTGCCGCACCAGCTCCGGACGGCATTCGGCCGGCAACAGCGTATGCCCCAGACAATTTGCGCATTTTCCGCAGGGGCGCGGTGCCGGATCATCGAGGCTGTGTTCGAGAAATTCCATCAGGCAACCGGGATGCTCGAGATAGCGTCGCATTTCCGCCTGTTCTTCCTGGCGCAATCCAGTGATCTGGCGGACTTTTTCCTCATCCATGCGATAGGTGGCGGCAGCTGCCGTCAGCAGCCATTTGCTTTTCTGCTGCCGCACCGGTGACGGGGAATCCGAGGATAGATAGCGCAGCGCCTTTTGCAATTGGCCAAAGGTGATATTCAGGCCGCGTTGCATTTCCACAGCCGACAAGCCCTCCGGGTGCTGCCCCAAATGCTCCAGGATGGCCTTGACATTGCGTTGCGGGGGGAAAGCGCTGGCGATAAAATAATTGCTGATGCTTTCATCTTCGGCACCGCTGAGCATGATGCCAAACGCGGAATCGACGGCACGCCCAGCCCGGCCGACCTGCTGATAATAATGCACAACAGAGGCCGGACGCTGGAAATGGATGACAAAACCCAGATCCGGCTTGTCGAAACCCATGCCCAGTGCGACAGTTGCGACCAGCGCCTTGATGTCATTGTTCAACAGTTTTTGCTCCAGGTTGATACGGATTTCGTTGCCATCATCGCCGTCGCCCAGGTCGGCATGATAAGCCTCCGCACTGATCTGATTTTGCCGCAGCCATGCCGCCACCCGCTCCGCATCGCGTTTGGTCAGCACATAGATGATTCCGCTGCCGGGCAGTTGCGGCAGCTGTTCGGCCAGCCAGGCCAGCCGTTCCGACTGCTGATCAAGCTGCAGATTTTGCAGGCTGAGGCTTTCGCGCACCAGGGGTCCTCGTACCACTTTCACGCCCTGACCCAACTGCTCGACGATATCATTGACCACCCGGTTGTTGGCCGTGGCGGTCGTCGCCAGAATCGGCAATCCCTGTGGCAGTTGCGGCAGCAGCTGGCTGATCCGCCGGTAATCCGGACGGAAATCGTGTCCCCAATCCGAAATGCAATGTGCCTCATCGATAACGAACAGACCAGCCCGCCTGGCGAGGCCTCCCAGCACCTCAAAATGGAAAGTCTCATTGGCCAGACGTTCCGGAGGAATC
>JAQVUB010000385.1 GCA_028699735.1 Lentisphaeria bacterium
CCCTGGCAGAAGATTTTCATATCGCCGCGGAGAGTGTATATTCTTCGCTATGCGGCCGGCCACTGCCGGTTCTCTCAATACACACGATTCGATCAGGAGCCTCGATGAACATTTCCCTTTCTCAATTGATCACTGGACCGATGCCGATCCCGGAATTGCTGGAACAGGCAAAAAAAGATGGCTATGATGAGGTCGAACTCTCGTTGCGCCCTGCCGACGATGCCCCGTTTAATTACCAGACTGGCGACAAGCAACTCTCTGACTACCGCAAACTGGCTGCACAAACCGGAACCTCAATCACTTCTATGACCATCGGCGGAAAATCCGGCAACCTGCTCGCTGATGGAAAATCTCAGGCCGAAGGCGTTGCAGAAACAATCCACGGCCTCGAATGCGCCGCCAAACTGGGCGCAAAAGTCTGCCTGCATACCCTCGGAAGACTCTCCCCGGAACTGTACTACGAAGACGCTTATCACAACGCTATCACTTCACTGAAAAAAATTCTGCCGACTGCAGAAAAACTCCAGGTCGCTTTTGCCGTCGAATTTGTCTGGAATGGTTTTCTGTTCAGCCCGCTTGAGATGAGGAATTTTCTCGACAGTGTCGGCAGCCCTCTGGTAGGCTTCTATTTTGATCCAGGCAATATGGCTGTCTTTCAATATCCTCAACATTGGGTGCGGGCTCTGGGAAAGCGCATCCTGCATGTCCATCTGAAAGACTGGAAAGGAAACGCACTCAATGGCCAGTGGACCGCATTGCTCGAGGGCGAAGTCAATTTTCCGGTCATTATGAAGGAATTGCGCGCAGCCGGTTACAAGGGGCCTCTTGTCAGCGAAGTCGCCCCGAGCCTGGCCTCCTTTGCTGATACCGCCAAAGCTATGCGTAAAATTGCCAGCATGTAACAAAAGCAGACAAGAGTTTTACCATGAACTTGAAAGTCATGACCTATAATATTCATTCGTCCATCGGTACCGATGGCAAGGCAGACTGGCGACGCATTGCAGCCCTGATCAAAAAAGAAGCCCCTGATCTGCTGGCGCTCGAAGAAGTCACCGTCAATCATCTGCAGACGCCCGGTGTGCATGTGCCACAGGCCATCGCCGAAGAGCTCGATATGAATGTCTGCTTCGGCAAGGCAATCCCAATCAATGAAGGCAAGGGAGAATACGGCGTCGCAGCCCTCTCACCCCACCCCCTCGAATGGATCGATAAAGTCTTCTTGCCAAGCCCTGACGGCATTGAAAAACGAATCGCTCTCATCGTCAAAGTGCAAGTGGAAAAACCGCTTTTTTTCGCCGTCACCCACTTTTCCTATCAGGGTGAATTCCAGGGGGATGAAGAGTATCGCACCCGTTCTGCCGAATTGATCCGCAAAACCCTCGCTGAACAAGGATGTTCGCCGGTTATCTGGGCAGGCGATTTCAATACGTTCCAAGGTACCCCAACCGTTGCTTTCATACAGAGCTGCTGGGATGTTCACAATAATGCAAGCCCGGATATTCCTACAGCCCATTGCCAGCACGCCGGATGGCGACAGATCGATTTCATCTGCTCCGCACCCAAAAACGCATTCCGGCTGCAGGAATTCAAGGTCATTGATGATCTGCTTGCCTCCGACCACCGCCCGGTCTGCGCAACCCTGCAGTTGCAGGATTGACCGTATTGCGTTAGTGAAACTGGGTCACAGAGGAATTCTTTTGAACAACGAAAAGCTCGAAACGCCCCGAAAAAATTTCATGGGATGAGCAACGCATTTCAGCAGTCAAAGCCGCTTCCCATGAAATTTTTTCGGGACGTTTCGAGCTTTTCGTTGTAAAAAAAAATACCACTGCCACCCAACTTCGCTGAAGCATTACGATTGACCGTGCAACGCCGGCTGCGTAGTCCCTTCACCATTTTCGCAGCTGGCGTTTGCGCAGACGAATTGTCTGGGGCGTGATCTCCACCAGTTCATCATCATTGATATAGGAAATACAATCTTCGAGGCTGAGTTGCACCGGCGGCGTCAGAACTACGTTCTCGTCCGAACCCGATGCGCGCATATTGGTCAGCTTCTTGCCTTTACCGGGATTGACGACGAGATCCCCCTCGCGGCAATGCTCGCCGACAATTTGTCCGACGTAGATATTGATTCCGGCGCCAATAAAGAGCCTCCCGCGATCCTGCAGATTAAACAGGGCATAGGCGACTGACTGGCATTCCAGCATCGACACCATTGCTCCATTCATCCGGTTGCGAATTTCACCGGCAAAGGGTTCATATCCATAAAACACATAATTCATGACCCCGAGCCCTTTGGTATCGGTCAGAAATTCTGAGCGATAGCCCAGCAGTCCACGAGTGGGAACCTGATACACCAGCCTGGCCATGCCATTGGCCGTATCCATGATCTGAATACGCCCCTTACGCTGCCCCAGCTTCTCCATCACCGGTCCGACATACCCCTCATCCACATCAATGGTCAACTCCTCAAAGGGTTCCAGACGGCTGCCGTCAGCCCCCTCTTTGTAAATCACCTGAGGACGGGTCACTTGAAACTCGTACCCCTCCCGGCGCATCTTCTCAATCAAAATGGACAGATGCAGCTCGCCACGTCCAGCCACCCGGAAACCCATGCCGACGTCCAGGGGAGCGACCTGTAAAGCGACATCCGACATAGTCTCGCGGAAAAGCCGGTCAGCCAGATGGCGTGAAGTGACAAACTGCCCTTCCCGCCCGGCAAACGGGGAATCGTTGGGAACGAAGCTCATGGCAATCGTCGGCGGATCGATCTCCATCGGCGGCAAGGGCCTGGGATCATCCGGATCGGTATAGGTGCAGCCTACAGTAACATCATCCATGCCGGCGGTCGCCACAATATCCCCGCAACAGGCCGTCTCAACCGCGATTTTCTGATTAGATTCAAAGCGAAAGACCTTGGTAATGCGTGCAGGCCGGATCGAACCATCCCGCATAACCACCGCAATTTCCTTGTTGATATTCAAATGCCCGCTGGTAATCTTACCAACACTGATCCGCCCAAGATACGGAGAATAGTCCAGTGTGCTGACCAGCATCTGCAAAGGCCCGTCGCTTGAACCCGACGGAGCCGGAATATTCTTAATGATATGCTCGCACAAAGGCGCCAGATCCTTGTGCTCATCAGTCAGATTGTCAATCGCATAGCCATCACGCCCGGAAGCATAAACCACTGGAAAATCGAGCAGATGATCCGGTGCATTGAGTTTGACAAAAAGATCGAAGACCTGATCGACCGCCCAATAGGGACGCGCCGCCGGCTTGTCAATCTTGTTGATCACCACAATCACCGGCAGTTTCAAGGCAAGCGCCTTTTTCAAGACAAAAAAGGTCTGCGGCATCGGCCCTTCCTGGGCATCCACCAGCAGCAACGCTCCGTCTGCCATCCGCAAAACTCGTTCGACCTGGCCGCCAAAATCCGCGTGTCCGGG
>JAQVUB010000386.1 GCA_028699735.1 Lentisphaeria bacterium
TCTTGTGAAAGGACCATAACAGATTGCGCCGAATTTTCCAACATAAATGTCGCCATTTTGTGATATTTTTCAGTCAGTTATGGTTTCCGGATGGACACTAGTTAGATTGTAGTGTTTTTTTATCTTTTCTCAGTCACAGCATTGACGCCTCTAATGCGGGAAATAACAACATCATGTCTTTTTCAAACATTTTTTCTTAAAGGGATAAGCGATGGATGAATTGAGCGTTCTGATAACCTTTGCTGTTGGACTTGCTGCCGCTCTTTTCTTCGGATATATCGCCGTCCGTCTGAAATTATCTCCCATCATCGGTTATCTGCTGGCAGGCATTATCGTCGGTCCTTTCACTCCCGGTGTTGTCGTCAACCGGACCATTGCGGAGCAGTTTGCGGAAATCGGCGTGATCCTGCTGCTCTTCGGAATCGGATTACGTTTTCATCTGCGTGAACTGATCGCGGTATGGCGTTTAGCCGTCCCGGGCGCGTTGATTCAAAGCACCTTGTCCACATCCGCCCTGGCTGTCTTGCTGCATTTCATGGGCTGGGACTGGGCATCCGGATTCATCCTGGGCATGGCTATTTCGGTGGCCAGCACGGTAGTCATGGCCATGGTACTGACGGAATGGCATGATCTGCACGCCAAGATCGGGCACATCGCCATCGGCTGGACCGTTGTAGAAGACATTCTCACCGTTGCACTCCTGCTTCTTCTGCCCATTATTTTCTCCCCGGACAGAAGCATGGATCAGAACATTGGAGCCGTTCTCGGATTGGCCGGAATAAAGATTGTCGGACTGTTGGCTATTGTCGTGGTTCTCGGGAAATGGATTATTCCATGGGCGTTGGAACGCATCGCCAAAACACGGTCCCGGGAACTCTTTACGCTTGCCGTGCTGGTTCTGGCCGTTGGGATTGCCGTCGGTTCCGCAAAACTGTTTGGCGTTTCGATGGCCCTTGGCGCTTTTCTTGCCGGTCTGGCCGTGGGGCGTTCCGAATTTGCCGCGCGGGCGGGCATCGACGCCCTGCCGATGCGCGACGCTTTTGCAGTGCTCTTCTTCGTTTCCGTCGGGATGCTGTTCGATCCGCTGAGTCTTATACAGGTGCCTTTCGTTATCGCAACTGTGCTCCTTGTGGTCGTTATTATCAAGCCGCTTGCCGCCGCTTTGACGGTTCGGATGCTTGGCCAGCCTCTGGCTGCGGCTATCCCCATCGGAGCCGCCTTTTCGCAGGTTGGAGAATTCAGTTTTATTCTCGGCACAGTCGCTCTTCAACTCAAAATCATCAACGATGCCGGATGGAATGCGCTGGTCGCCGCCTCCATCATCTCGATCGCGTTGAATCCTTATGTCTACCGCTGGGCACGCCGGTTGTCTTCAAAGACAAATAAAGCCCTTCCGGTGGTCAAAAGTCAACCGCAAACAGTTAATCCCAGTCACTGCATCCTCATCGGCTACGGTCCCATCGGACAAATCGTTCACAATCTTCTGACGGAACGCGGCAACGAGATCACGGTTATCGACCTCAACCTGAAATCGGTTCGCCAACTGAACGCCCAGGGATACAAGGCCATATACGGTGATGTTCTGCGTCCGGGAACGCTCGAAGATGCGGGCATCGCAACAGCCGGCAGCCTGATTATCAGCACCGACATTGAAGACGCTTCCGAGATCATCAAGAACGCGCGTCTTCTCAATCCTGATTTGCAAATCATGGTGCGTTGCGCTCATCTCCGTGACGCAGCCGCTCTGCGTCAAGCAGGCGCTACCGTGGTTGCGGCCGGTGAAGCCGAAGTCGGCGTTGCCCTGTCAGAAGTGGTCACGGCAGCCGATCAGATGGCCTGCGTTATGGCTGCTGAACACAGAGAAACCGTCCGACGTATTCTATATGACAAAGCATTTCAACAGAACGAAACGGTTTCGAAAAAAACAAGAAAGAAATAACATTTGAAAACGGCTTTTTTCTACATCCGGTGCTGCGATACCGGTTGGCTAAAATATTCAAAAGACCTGTTGTAAGTTTTTTCCGCATCCATCGGGAAAGAGCATCGTCAACCCCGTTTCGCCATCTCAGACGATAGCGTCACTGTTGTCATGCAATTCCATAAGGCGCAGAAGATTGTCACAGGGACTTTTCCGCTTCTTAATTTTATACTTAAAAGCTATATCATTCTTCAGCGTTCTGATGAGCCGTATTAATCATGATTAATATCTGATAAATGAAATGGTTTGTGTTAGTTAAAAAAGCCGTATATATTCAACATTGAGGTTATTCTGATTCTATACAGGAAAGGCATCGCATGGATCATTCCATAAAAATAGAAGATCTCAATGACCCCGTGATGAAACACGCCAGCACAGATTTTGTGTCTATCTATAGCGACAATACCGTGGGTGAGGCATTGGATTGTATCCGCAACTGCCAGACACAATCCACCATTCTTTATTTTTATGTTCTTGATGGCAAAGCCCGTTTGGTCGGAACAATCCAGACAAGAAGACTCCTGACGTCTCCGTTGGATGTAAAAATTGAAGAAATCATGTCAAAAAATCTTGTTGTAATCCCCGCCAGCGCAACCTTAGTGGAAGCGCTGGAATTTTTTATTTTTCACCGTTATCTGGCGTTTCCAATCACTGATGACCATGAAAAAATGCTGGGGGTTATCGATATCAACGTGTTTACCGAGGAAATGATTGATATCGAGGAGCAGGGACAGGTGCACAGCGTGTTTGATACTCTTGGTATTAAAATTTCCGAAGTGCGACACAAGTCGCCCTGGAGCGTTTTCCGTTATCGCTTCCCCTGGCTTTTGGCTACCATTACCAGCGGCACTGTTTGCGCGCTGCTGGTGGGTTTTTTCGAGGCCACGCTGGCGCAAAGCCTGGTTTTGGCTTTCTTTCTGACGCTGGTTTTAGGCCTGGGCGAAAGCGTCTCCATGCAGACCATGGCCATAACGGTTCATTCCATGCATCATAGTAAAGCAGAATCCGGCTGGTATTTCCAAACAATGCAAAGGGAACTGACGCGCACGTTTTTAATGGCTTTGGCCTGCGCGTTTATTGTCGGATTTATCGTTGTTGTATGGAAAAACGATTTTACGGCCGGCCTGATAATTTCATCAGGAATTTTAACGTCGTTGCTCTTTGCATGTTTTTTGGGTGTGAGCCTCCCTTATTCCTTGCACAAACTAAAACTTGACGTTCACGTCGCTTCCGGACCCCTGACGCTGGCGCTGGCCGATATCTGCACAGTGATTGTTTACTTTTCCCTGGCTGCGTTTATTTTATCGTCATAATTCCAGTGAAGATCACGATTGTGAAATTGATAAGAACTTTCTTTTTGTGTCGTGGAGTATATTTAGCCGTCTCTTGTATGTCAAGAAGATTTGGACCACAAGATATAGGAGATGGATGATCTGAGCGGATCGGCGCTGTATTACGCGCATC
>JAQVUB010000387.1 GCA_028699735.1 Lentisphaeria bacterium
TTACAAACCGAGTCAGGCGTGCATATACAGCTGTCCAGTATCAGGAACTTTCCCTGAAGTTATCTAAAATTGCGAACTCACCGGAACTAATCAGAAAATTGAAGTCTTTTGAAGCAGCCTGTCTGGAGTTTGACATTCTGGGGAGGGGGGAAAACTTGAAACTGTGTGATTTTCTTGAATTATGCTTGCTCAATCCAGGGTTGCCTCCATCCATCAGCAAACTATCACCTGAAGACCGCATGGTATTACCTGTAGACTATTGGCCAAAACCGGAATGGATGAAAATCGTGGAAGATCCCAAGTCGAGCAGGCCCTCCAAATCGGTTGTAAAGATGTTTACGGCCACTACCGCATGGACCGTATACAAGCGAACAAACAATTTATACGCCATTGACAATGATGATTTGTGGGATGCCTGGGCATGTGCCCGAGTGATTCCAGGGAAACTTCCGAATCCCGACACTATCGCATTTCATGGGGGCTTCTGGGAGTCAAAAGTTAACCAGCAGGTCACCTCGATCAAACTGTCCGAAACAAGCCAGACAGAGTACCGATATTTCAAGATCGCATCCAATTTTCCTGTTGGCCTGACCTCCCAGGTATATGTTGCTCCTGTAAATAATCCAGATGAGGTGGACAGCATTTTCGTCGATTTCATTGTTTTTGTCAAATCGGCCAAAGACGAGGAGCAATGAAACGGTCTTTTGGGTACGGTCCCATATCTGATCAATTAATATGAAATAACAATTTCATTCTTTATTGAAGATATTTTTTTACAAACGATAACAGTAACCAGGGTAAAATAATTGATTAGCATATTGCAGAAGGGTTCCGGCAAATTGTCCCCGATGTTACCCACAGGGCTGATAGTACACATTACCACATCTGCTGGCCTGCTACCTCATAAAAGGAAAGGAAATTCCAACCAATTCAATTATAGTATATGATGTATCCCGGAATGTTCTTTTTACCAGGTCATGAGCAGATATTTAACAAGGGAAAGTTATGATTTACACATTGACAATCGAATGCATCAGAGGAGCCTATTGGACTGAGAAATGCGTGCGCGTTCTGGAAATTGAAAAAGACGCATCTCTTTACTCTTTGCATCATGCCATTCACGAAGCAGTTCATTTTGGTTTCGATCACCCGCATATGTTTTTCATTTCCAGCACCGGCAACCCATACGGTAAAATAAGCAGACCGGGCAGCCAGGAAAACGAAGATCAGGATGACTGGGATGACATGGATTGGGATGTTGATGACCTGAAACTGGAGAATATTTGGCCTCTGGGACGGAAAAAATTGTATTATTTGTTTGACTTTGGCGATGACTGGGTTTTTGAAATCAGGAAAGCCCGCGGCGAAAAAGAAGCGGACAAAAATGCCAGCTATCCGCGCATTATCAAATCGATCGGACCCAACCCGAAACAATACCCCAACTGTGAGGAATAGCCGATTGGTTTGATCGGACTTCCGGCCGCCATTTTTCGACGATACTCATGCCTGCAACTGAAAATCAATACATTCTTGAATTGCGTCAGGTGAGTCTGACTTTGCAGGGGAAGGGGATTCTGCACGATATCAGCTTCGGGTTGCAGTCCGGGTGCAGTTACACGCTGCTGGGACCCAATGGTGCCGGCAAATCCACTCTGCTGAAATGCCTCAACCGCATCCACCAGAACTGGGAAGGCGAAATCCTCATCGGCGGACGATCCAGCCGGGAATACAGCCAGCGTGAAATTGCCCGGCATATCGGTTTCGTCCCGCAGCAGAACAGCCTGTCGACCAATTACCGCGTGCATGAGTTCCTGCTGCTGAGCCGTTTTGCCCAACATGGCGCCTGGGCCGGACTCGATCAGGCCGACCGGGCGGCACTCGATTTCGCCGTCGAACGGGCTCGTATCTCTGAGTTTCTCGATCGTCGCATAAATTCACTCAGCGGCGGGGAAGCGCAGAAGGTCTTCATTGCAGCGGCTCTGGTGCAGCAGACACCCATTCTGCTGCTGGATGAACCCACGACATTTCTGGATCCGCGTTATCAGAATGAAGTCAATCAGCTGTTAAGTGAGCTGTCCCGCAATGAGCATATCACGATGCTGCAGGTTTCCCATGATATCAACAGTGCTTCCCGTTTCTCAGACCGGCTTCTGCTGATGAAAAACGGACGCCTGATCAAAGAAGGAACACCAGACGAATCACTCAACCCTGAAACGATGAACAACCTCTTTGAAACGGAATTCCTTTTCCTGAATCATCCGGACGGACGCCGTATCATGATCTGATTGATTTTTTTGAACAACGAAAAGCACGAAACAAAAGCGAGAAAATGATGACCTCACATTCCCTGGGCACCCTGCTGAGAATGAACAACATCACGGAAGAATACATGGAATTTCTGCAGGGACTCGGCATGAACTCGAGCCAGGTATGCCGGGTAACCGACGAATACCTCTGCGGGGAGGAAGGATTCCGTCGCAGCGAAGAAATCATCAACCTGTTGAAAAAATACGATTTAAGCCCGAACAGCCTTTTCACTACCTACAACAATGGCATCATTGATCCCAAAAACCGGGCGGAAAATCTGCTCCGTATCTGCCGTCAGATGAACTGGGCGAAACGCTACGGAATTCAATATATTCTTTGCCATGTCGGAGAGCTGCCTGAAAACGACGAGGAATGCTGCAGTGGCTTCGTCGCTTCCCTCAAGCAACTGGCTGCCTTTGCCGCCGAGAATCAGCAGTATTTTCTCTTTGAAACCGGCTCCATCCCACTGGAGTCGCTGCTGAAAATCTTTACTGAAGTCAACCATCCCCACCTGGGTTATAATTTCGATCCCGCCAATGTGATGTATTACAACCTGCCCGACAGCCCTGATAAAATGCTGGATGAACTCGCACCCTGGATCAAAGCGGTTCACTGCAAAGATGGCGTACGCCCCGCGCCCGGCCAACAATTCGGCAAAGAAACCGTCCTGGGAGAGGGAGAAACCCGTTTTGCAGAGCTGATCACAAAACTGCTCAACAGCGGATTTGACGGGCCTTTCATTATTGAGCGGGAAATTCCGATCGGCCCCGAACAACGCCGTGATATCAGCAATGCAGTGCAACTGCTCAAAAGCCTCGGTGTCTAAGCGGATTCTTAACCACGAAAAGACACGAAAAGACACGAAAAAAAAATTCATCGGAACTACGATGCATGAAAAAAAACCGTCAAGGTCATTCCCATGAATTTTTTTTCGTGTCTTTTTGTGTCTTTTCGTTGTTTAAAAATTCCGTCTTTCGTTATTCCGTTTGCTGGCTGTGCAGTTTAGAATAGAATCCATGCCTCTGCAGCAACTCCCGGTGGGTTCCATATTCTTTGACCAAACCATCCTCGAGTACCAGAATTTTATGGCAGCGCATAGCCATGGAGACGCGTTGCGAGACCATGATGGCGG
>JAQVUB010000388.1 GCA_028699735.1 Lentisphaeria bacterium
ATCCGCAATGGCAAAGCGTCCAGCGGCGCAGGAGTGTATAAACGTAATAAACGCGATCTTTATCTGTCAAATTGTGTTATTCATGCCAACAGCAGTTCCGGCAGCGGCGGCGGGGTTTACAAGACAGGCTCCGCCTCTGCAATGTATATGCAGAACTGCATCGTCAGCAATAATATTTCTGATACCACGGGCGGCGGTATTTACGCTAATAGCGCCAGGCTGACAGCATTAAACTGTGAAGTTGTTGATAATGTATCAATAAGTGGTGGCGGGGGATTGTATGCGATTTCTGCGACAGACGAACCGGGCATGATTTTTGAAATGCATGCCTGCCGGATTGAGCGTAATAAATGCAACACCGACTCAGGGGGTGGTTTTTATGTTTACGCCCGCGACGGCAGCACGGGCATTATTGCCAACTGCGAGATTTTATGCAATCAGGCTGGCCTCGGCGGCGGCGGAATCATGCATCGTTATTATGCGGGTGGTGGTGATTTGATTGTGTCCAATAGCATCATTCGCGGAAACACATCGGCATATAATTCCAGCTATGCTGGTGGCGGCATTCGTATAAATAGTCCAGGTATTATTGTTGGTTGCCTGATTGTCGGTAACCGGGCATCGGCGGTAAGTGGCGGGTCCGGTGGGCTGGCGCTGGAACAATCTGGGCGCTTTCGGGTTGAAAACACCACGATTGCCTCCAACATCGCTGCTATGAATGGGGGCGGGATGGTGATCAACGCCAATGTCACGACCAACATGGTTGTGCGCAACACTATTATTTATGGGAATAGCGCTGCCGTCAGTGGCCGCAGTAACATCTACCTCGTTGCCGGCACGGGTGTGATTTTGACCAATTGCTGTGTCGCACCTATGCAAAATGGTAGCGACCAGCCAGTGATGCCGGATGCAGGGAACAGAACCGACAACCCGATGTTTGCCGGCATGGAATCGGGTAATTTCCGCTTGCTACATAATTCGCCCTACGTCAATACAGCTGCCAACATGCCATGGATGGCTGACGCGAATGACTTGGATGGACATCACCGGATTGATCGGTTTAGCGGGCGGGCAGACGTGGGTTGTTATGAATATATTCCGAAAGGGATGTTGTTTAAGGCAAAATAAAGTTTTAAGTGTTAAGGTTTTATGTTTTAGGGTGAACTAAGGTGTTAAAGTTTTACGTTTTAGATCGTTCCGTTTCGACATGATACATTTTTGCGTAGCAAAAATGTATCACGCCGCAATGGATTTTGGATAGAATTCATCATGGTATTTGATAGCCATGCTTATGAAAGCGTGTCCATTATTGGTTAACCGCCATCGTCTGGAATGAGGTTTTTTGGCAATCAGTCCGCGGACATGGAAGCGCTTAAGTATGCGCGAGACTTTGGCGGCGAGTATGCGTTGTGTTTTGATATCCGCTGATGGCGGGTATAGTTTGCAGCGGATATTGGCATTACGGAAGCCGTGCAGGCTATGCTGTCCGGCGCAGAGCGCCCGGAAGATTTGTATATCTTCCTGAGCGGCTGGATTAAAGCCGCGATATGTTCTTTGATTATGCGTAACGCGGCAGGTGCAGGCGCAGATTAACTGTTGGGCTTTGTGCGGGTTATGCACAGGTGTAAGCGCCTGCAGGTATCTTGCGTTGGCGGCGCGGGCGACTTCGGCGTAGCGATATAGTCCGGTGACGCCTTTGGTCATCGGGAACCACCCGATGATATTTTTGCCTTTACGAACGCCATGACGGCGAGTGAGGAAGCCATAAGGATGATTAATGACGGTTTCAATGCGGAGTATGATACCGGCCTTATCGTACATTTTGATCCAGTTTTTGCCGACGCGGTGCTTGATACGCGCGCCTTCGATTCTGGTTTTATAATCGGTGATAACTTCAGAGGTGAAATTGGCGGCGAGTTTTTTGCCGAGGAATTTCAGCAAATCGGAGGCGCCGAAGCATAGGAAGGCATGTTTAATGAGTTCACGGTAGAGCGATGCGAATTCTTTTTGGCGTTTAAACATGATATCGGTGGCGAATTCGGCTTGATCGGTGGTCCAATAATAAGACATGCCGGCCAGGGTGTTTTTAAGCAGGGGATTGACAAAAACTGCGATTTGCTGAAGTATGAGCGGCCATTTTAGACGGCAGAATTTATCGGCGAGTTGTTGAGCTTTGTGCGGATCGGTGATTTTAATAAAGGCATTGTCCAGTTGTTCAAAAGCCATGTGTTGGCGGCGCATTTGGATGGCGAGCCATTCGTGTCCGTTGACGGCGATTTGGATGACAAAAGGGAACCATGTTTGGATGCGGACATGTATGAGACCGAGTTCGCGGTGCATGAAGTAATAGTAGATACAAAGGCATTTACGGCGCGCGGAGATTATTTGCGGACGGCCGATGCCGTAAGCGATTTTAAAGGATGGGCATGTTTCGAGTTCTGAGAAGACACAGATTAAGCCGTGTTGGATGTTGGATTTTTGCGCGATATCACGCGCGGCGTCGTCTTTGCGCATACGGGATTCAAGGTAGCGGTATGTGCGATGTTGTTTTTCGGCAATGGTTTTGGCATGGAGGACAAGTTGATCGGCCTGGTTTTTGACAAAAGCCGCAAAATCCTTGATTTTAAGTCCGCGTCTGGCGATGAATTTTTCGAGGCCATCGGCGTAGGATATATTTTTGAGATGCCCTTTAAAGATGACGCGATCGAAGCATTGAAGGGTGCCGGAGATTTGGCGTGAATGATTAGCGGCAAAATATTTCATGGCGTCCTCTCTAATTGTTGTGTTTGTCATCCTGCAATATAAGGGATGGACGCCATTTTTTGAAATCAAAATGCAATAAAGCAAAGCAAAACACGGGATTGGTAAGTTTAGTAAGATTGTGGCGAAAATGGGTGGGGTGACGCAGGCGTCAGCCATGCCACCGTGGTTTGAATTCGGATGCCCGAAGTCTGCGAAGGGATTCGAAAAGGCAAGGCAAGTTCAGGCCGGATACGGGCGCGCCGGGAGTGGGGCTAATCTCAAGATTGCCCCGCTCCCGGGAAGCCCGCCCGTAGGGTCGCCCGTCTGCGGGCGATAGACGGCCTGAAATCGCCGCCGCCCTTTTCGAACCGAATTCAAAACACTACGACGGAGAGGCAGCAAAACAAAATTGGGTTGCGGGCATAAGCCCGCCTTGGGACATAACGCAGCAATCACAATTACAACGAAGATTAACAACAATAAATATTTCTTCTTCATTCCGTGAATCGAACGGCGGCAATCAGTTTTTGCCGCGATTAGCGGCGTTCGGCATTCTCTCCTCACCAAATATTTCTGCAATGGGGGTAGGATCGAATCCTCTCGTCCGATGTCAAGATGGCGGCATTTTCTTCGCGTGCAGTGGCGACTATGATCTGATCTGCCGGATCGTCGTGAAATGGTTTTGGAAGAATTGTG
>JAQVUB010000389.1 GCA_028699735.1 Lentisphaeria bacterium
TGGTCGACTCTGCCCAGAGTGGCCGCCTCGGTCAACACACGGGTCGTATCCTGGAAGGATGCCGCGGAGATAAAGCTGTCCGTGGCCAGGCTGGCCTTGGTGATGCCCAGCAGAATCTGCTGCGCTTCGGCAGGCTCTCCGCCCTCTTCAAGAACACGCTTGTTCTCCAGGTTGAATTCCCGCTTGTCAACCACTTCGTTGTAGAGAAAATGGCTCAAGCCAGGGTTCACCACACGAACCCGCCGCATCATCTGACGGACGATGATCTCAATATGCTTGTCATTGATCTCAACACCCTGCAGACGATAAACCTGCTGCACTTCATTGACCAGATACTCCTGCAACTCCATCGGGCCGCAGACATCCAGCATCTCATGCAGAACCGCAGCACCATCGGTCAGTGTCGCGCCTTTGTGAACGTAATCATTGTCAAAAACAACAATGCGTTTGCCAGCGGGAATCGGATGGTCGACAACCGAACCATTCTCAGGATCAATGATGCTGATATTCCGTTTCCCCTTGCTGGGTTTGTCAATCTTGACAATACCATCAATCCGGGCAATTTCGGCGGCTTCCTTCGGACGGCGCGCTTCAAAGAGTTCGGCAACGCGCGGCAGACCGCCGGTGATATCCTTGGTACGCGAAGTCTGCCGAGGCGTCTTGGCCAGGATTTCGCCGACTTTGACGTGTTTATGCTCCGACACGACGATATGGGCTTCGGCAGGGAGATTGTAGGAGTCCAAAGCATTGCGTTCGGTTATGTCGGCATCGCTGCCGGAGGGCATGACCAGCAGGGTTGGATGCAAGTCATCGCTGTGTTCCTGCACGACGATTTCCTCCTGCCCGCTCTGGGTATTGACCTCACGCTTCATGGTCACCCCTTCAATCAAGTCGCGGTATTCCACAATACCTTCATTCTGGGTAATGATTGGCACGTTGTAAGGATCCCAACGCACAAACTCTTCCCCGGCCTTGATCAGTTCACCCTCATCTTTTTCAAGGATCGATCCGGGATACAGATCATAGGACTCCAGCTCGACACCCTCATTGTTTTCCAGGATGGCACGGCCATTCTTGCTCAGAACGATAAAGGTACCCGCCTCGGTACGCACCGGATGGGCTTCCTGATAGCGCAGGATACCGTCCTGACCCGCTTTGTAGGATTTCTGGTTGAAGGTAGCCGTTGCCGTACCACCAAAGTGGAAAGTACGCATGGTCAGCTGGGTACCGGGTTCACCAATGGACTGAGCTGCGATAATCCCCAGGGCATCACCCTCGTTGGGCATCTCCCCAGTCGCCAGATTGCGCCCATAGCACTTGCAGCAGACACCGCCGTCACTCTCACAGGTGAGCACCGAGCGGATATGCACCCGCTCGATCCCCATCTCACTGATCCGCTTGGCGGTGGCGGCTGAGAATTCCTCCCCAGCCTCCACCAGGACTTTTCCCGAGCGCGGATCGAAGATGGTATCGACGCTGACACGTCCGACAATACGCTCATCCAGAGAAACGGTATCCTTATTGCCTTCACGGATTGCCTTCACCCAGATGCCATTGACGGTGCCACAGTCCGTTTCGACGCAGATCACATCGTGGGCGACGTCGACCAGACGGCGGGTCATATATCCGGAGTCGGCGGTCTTCAATGCGGTATCGGCCAGACCTTTGCGGGCACCATGGGTACTGATGAAGTATTCCAGCACAGTCAGACCTTCACGGAAGTTGGAGATAATCGGGTTTTCAATGATTTCGCCGGACGGTTTGGCCATCAGACCGCGCATACCGCCGAGCTGCCGGATCTGGTCACGGCTTCCGCGGGCACCGGAATCGAGCATGGCCCAGATCGGGTTGATTTCCTCACGCCCGGCATTGTTTTCCAGCGTTCCAGCCAGGCTGACTGCCAGTCCGTTGCTGGTTTCTGTCCAGACGTCAATACATTTACTGAAGCGCTCATTTCCAGTAATGGCACCGACCCGGTACTGATCCCAAATGACGTTGATTTCATTCTGTGCCTTGGCAACGCGCTCTTTCTTGTCCTTGGGAATGATCATGTCCTGAATGCCGATTGAAAATCCGGCTTTGGTTGCATATTCATAGCCCAGGCTCTTCAAGGAATCCAGGACTCCAATCAATGCATCCCGTCCGGCAACCTCATAGCAGTCCTTGATCATCCGGCCGAGTTCTTTCTTGCCGGCGGGCAAATTCCAGAAGCCCATCATCTCCGGCCAGATTTCATGGAAAATGCAACGTCCGGCCGTGGTAACGATGAAACGGTCATTCTTGGTCGCCGCTGACCAGGGTGCGGTTTTCCCGAAATAGGGATTGCGCAGATGGAAGAAGTCATGGATATGGATCGAATGTGTATCGTAAGCCCGAAGCACCTCGAAGTAGTCGTTGAACCACTGCTGCTGAGCCGGCTCCGTCTGATTGAATTTTTCGTGCAGGCGTTTATTTTCATAACAGAGATAATACACTCCCAGGGTGATATCCTGACTGGGCGTGGTCACCGGTTTGCCGCTGGCTGGGGAGAAGATGTTGTTGGGTGAAAGCATGATCAGCTTGGCTTCCAGCTGCGCCTCATTGGACAGCGGCACATGCACAGCCATCTGATCCCCGTCAAAGTCCGCGTTGAACGCGGAACAGACCAGCGGATGCAGGCGAATCGCCTGACCCTCGATGAGCACCGGATCAAAGGCCTGAATACTGAGACGGTGCAGGGTTGGAGCACGATTCAGCAGAATCGGATGCCCTTTAATCACCTCATCGAGGATATCCCAGACTTCCTTGCGGCGCTGTTCAATCCACTTTTTGGCATTGCGCACGGTATGCACAAAACCCTGTTCTTTCAGGCGGCGGATGATGAACGGTTCGAACAGAACCAGCGCCATCTCTTTAGGCAGACCACATTGATTAATCTTCAATTCCGGCCCGACAACGATCACCGAACGCCCGGAGTAGTCGACGCGTTTGCCCAGCAGATTCTGCCGGAAACGTCCCTGCTTGCCTTTCAGCATGTCTGCCAGGGATTTCAAAGCCCGGTTGCCGGTGCCGGTGACGGCTCGCCCGTGACGACCATTGTCCATAAGGGCATCCACGGCCTCCTGCAACATCCGCTTTTCATTGCGAATAATCACTTCCGGCGTATGAATAAGCAGCAGATTGCGCAAACGGTTGTTGCGGTTGATGACACGACGATACAGATCATTCAAGTCCGAAGTGGCAAAACGCCCGCCCTCGAGCGGAACCAAGGGGCGAAGTTCGGGCGGAATAACCGGCAAAACATGCAGGACCATCCAGCGCGGATCCATATTGTTCTTCAGAAAACCTTCAATCAAACGAACGCGCTTGGCAACTTTCTTGCGAATCGCTTTGCTCTTGCTGTGCAGCAACTCCTCGGTCAGTTCGCGTTGAGAAGCTTCCAGATCAATTTTCCCCAG
>JAQVUB010000390.1 GCA_028699735.1 Lentisphaeria bacterium
TATGAAATCGGCGGTGATGACGCGAGCGCCAATAACAGATTGGAAACCATCCCGGAATGAGGTGTCCATGAAGCGGATTTTTTTCATTGTTTTTCCTTTATGGGGTTGTGGCTCAAAAGAATCGGTATCAATAAAAATTGGGTCGGGGCGGAATTATTTGGCGTTGTGCGCCTGAATCGCCGCAGAAATGACGGCAATAAGTTCGCCATCAGCCTGTTTTGCAACTGCAGGTACGGCGGCTTTGGCCGCGGGGCGTTTGTGATTTTTTTCCGGTTCCGGCAGTAAATAGGCATATTTGGCAGCGAATTTTGCCATGACATCGGTGACCAGAACCTGTATACTCAGGAAGAGAAAAACGAAACCGATACCCAATACGGAGATAATACAAGCGTTGCCAATAATTTCCATGTGTGATTCCCTGTGGTTGCGAGTTTTCCCGGGGGGATGATACCTGGGCTTTGATCGGCACATAATTCCATGTTATCGGGGAATTTAAGATCAAAACAGACAGGTTGGAAAGCTTTTAATATATTTCAGAATACGTTTTTTGCGAATCATTTTCAGCATACGAAGCTTTTTTTAAACAACGAAAAACACAAAACGGCACAAAAAAAATTCATGGGGATGAACAACGCATTTCCCAGTCAAATCTGTTTTCCATGAATTTTTTTCGTGCCGTTTTGTGCTTTTTGTTGTTAATTATTCCAAGAAGAATGGGGTATCTTCGTCAATCAGTTTTTTCAGGGCTTTGGGTTTCTTTTCGTCTGTTGCAGGGGCGGGTTGTACCGGCGGCGGAACCGGTTTCTGTTCTGGAAGGGGTGGGGCAAGTGCCGGTTTTGTGGAGGCTGGTGCGGAAATGGCCGGTGCTGCAATACTGGGTGATTTTACCGGTTTGCCGGCAGCAGAAGCCGGTATCGGCTCAACAACGCTCGATGTTGCCGATGGCTCGTCTACCGAAACCGCTTGCACAGCTGCTGCTATGGGAGCGGATCCCGGCTTTCCCTCAGAGGGGTGGGGATCCGGAATTTTTTTGCCGCTTGTTTTTTTTGTTCCGGATCGCTTCGCGTTGCGTTTCGGGGACGATTCGGCAGTGGACTGTGATTGCTGAACAGGCACGGAAATTTCTGTTTTGATAATGCTGGAGTGTTCTTCTTTGGCTGGGGGGATGGAATTTACCTCTTCCTCGTGATCTTGTTCCGTTGAATCTGCAATGATTTGATTTTCCGGAGCGGGTTGATCGGTGGACGGTTCGGCGGGAGTTGCTTGTTCCTTTTCCGTAATTTCCTGGTTGTCAGTCGCTTCTGTTGTGCTGGATCCCCGGGTGATTACCGCTACTGCAGTTACCGGATAGTGTGTAAGTTTAAAGCCGCGTGCTTCGCGGGAACGCATGGGGTATGAGTCGAAATCGACGGTGATGGAGTTGTAGGAACGCCGGTTGTTGGCTGCCAGTTCGAGGCGGACGACGACAGCGCTGTTGGTGTACAGATGTTCTATCAGGCAGTTGGGCGGAATGATATGGTATTCCTTGCTCAGGATATACTGTCCCAGTTGGAAGCGTTTGGCATACCAGGTGCCTTCCTGTCGATCCCGATAGATGATGGAATAAACTTGTTCCTTGTCGGCAAGAAACAGGTATTTGGTCGCTCCGATGTATTCTTTTTCAGGCACTGCGATGACTTTGCAGGTGCCATCATTCTTCAGCAGCATCAGGCGGTCATATTCCGTGCAAATCAACGGTTCATCATTCTTATTGCTGCCTTTGACATGAGTGCCCACGAAAAAATTCAGTTTGTCATGCCAGACTTTCAGGTCGGCACGGGCAATTTCCCGTACATTGACGGTTTCGAAGCCTTCGATCCGGGTCAGGCGCGGATAAAGCGGAGCGTATTTTTCGAGCAGATCGCGCAGAGTCTGAATCGTATAGTCGGTCAGGTGTGCCAGATTGAATTTTGTCTTTTCCATCTGATCGAGGATGGCATCGAGCTCCTCGGTCATCCGGTTCAAGTCAAACAGTGAGATTCTGCGGATATGAATTTGCAGCAGTTTTTCGATATCTTCATCGCTAATATCGCGGTGCAGCAGGTGCCGGAATGCCTCCAGGCCTTTGCGGGTTTCACTGAGGATTTTCTCCAGTGACTCGCATTTTTCAATCCGCTTGTAGATGCGGTTTTCGATGAAGATGCGAACCAGGGAGCGGTCATGAAAACGGTCTTCCTCGCGTTGCAGCTCCAGTTCGAGTTCACGCCTGAGGATATCCAGCAGTTTTTCCGTGTTGCGCTGCAGCACTTCGGAGACCGTCATTTCGACCGGAACATTTTCCCGAATTACCAGCAGTGTCGAGCGGATGGTCAGTTCACAGTCCGTATATGCATAGAGCTCTTTGATCGCTTCTTCCGCATAAACTCCGCGGGCCAGATTAATCTCAACTTCGACATTCTCTGCAGTATAATCATTGATTGAGGTGATTTTCAGCTTGCCACGTCGCACTGCACGGCTGATCGATTCAATCAGGGATTCGGTGGTGGTGGTCGCGGGAATCTCCCGGATGACCAGTTTTTTTTCGCCCTCGGCTTCGATTCGTGCCCGCAGGCGGATTTTTCCGGCGCCATCGTCGTATTCGCTGACGTCCATGATGCCGCCCTGGGGAAAATCCGGATAAATTTGAAAGGGGCGCTGTTCCAGGATGGCAATCTGGGCGTTGAGCAGTTCTTTGAAATTATGCGGAAAGATCTGTGTGCGCATGCCGACGGCAATACCATCGGAGCCGAGCATGAGCAGGGAAGGCACTTTGCAGGGGAGGCAGACCGGTTCCTTGTTGCGTCCGTCATAGGAGTCCGTATACAAAGTGATATCTTTATTAAAAAGGACTTCTTTAGCCAGTGGGGTGAGTCGGCATTCAATGTAACGTGCCGCGGATGCTGGATCCCCGGTCAGGATATTGCCGAAATTTCCCTGCCCTTCGATGAAGTATTTTTTATTGGCCACGACGACGAGTGCGTCGGTGATCGAGGCATCGCCATGCGGATGATACTGCATGGTGTTTCCGACGACATTGGCGACCTTGTTAAAACGCCCGTCATCGATCGTTGACATGGCATGCAGAATCCGGCGTTGAACCGGCTTGAGACCATCATCGACATCGGGGATGGCACGCTCTTTGATCACATACGAAGCATACTCGATAAAATGCTTTGATACCAGAGCCTGAAGAGTGTCTTCAGAAGAAACATCCGGGGGAGAGGCATGTTGCTCCTCATCAACTGGGATAGGAAGATTGGTATTGTCCGGGGTGCTGGTCATATTTAATTAGAATTCAATGATTCACGTCCGACCTGTCCGACCTGTCCGACCTGTCCGACTTGTCCGACCTGTCCGACCTGTCCGACCTGTCCGACCTGTCCGACTTGTCCGACCTGTCCGACCTGTCCGACC
>JAQVUB010000391.1 GCA_028699735.1 Lentisphaeria bacterium
TATTTGCGTCTGCGTCGCATTCAAAATGCGCTGAAATATCTTTTGTTGCCGCCAGGCATTTTCTTTCAGGAGCTGGGCTATCGCTATCTGGGGCCGGTTGACGGGCATGATCTCCCTGCACTTCTGCGGGTTTTTGAATCGATCCGTGAAATGCCCGGCCCGGTCGTACTGCATTTGATTACCCAAAAAGGCCATGGCTGCGATTTTGCCAGCAAAAATCCCTCTTTGTATCATGGTCTGAGCGGATTCCAGCCTGATACCGGTGCGATTCCGGCCAGAAACGGGGATCATTTTTCTGCTGCCTTCGGACGGGAGTTGCAGCAGCTTGCCCGGCAGCATTCGGATATCGAAGCGATTTCCGCAGCTATGATCCTGGGTACTGGCTTGGGCGATTTCCAAAAAGAATTTCCTGAACGCTGCCACGATGTCGGTATTGCTGAAGAACACGCCGTCGTCTTTGCCGCTGGCCTGGCGCTGGGCGGAAGGCGCCCGGTCTGCGCACTCTATGCCACTTTTGCACAACGTGCCCTGGATTGCATCTACCATGACGTCGTTCTGCCGCAACTCCCAGTGATTTTTGTCCTGGATCGGAGCGGGATTGTCGAAGACGGGCCAACTCATCACGGTATTTATGATCTGGCTTTTTTGCGGACACTGCCCAAACTGCCCATCCTTGCTCCAAGAGATGAATCCGAACTGGCTCTGATGCTGCGCTTTGCGTATCAGCAGACAGGCCCTGTGGTGATCCGTTACCCGAAAGGACACGGAGCTCGCGAGCTGCGTTTGCAGGAGGCTGAGGATATCTCCTGCGGCAAGGCGGAAGTGCTTCAGGATGGCGCCGGCCCGGTGATTTGGGCCCTGGGTTCGGAAGTCGATACTGCTTTCAAGGTATCCGATCTTCATGAGCATGAAACCGGGCAGAAATGTCTGATTGTCAATACCCGTTTTGTCAGCCCTTTTGACAGGCACCTTGCTGAAAGTCTGGCCGGTCGTCCGATGCTGACGATTGAAGATCACTGCCGCAGCGGCGGCCTGGCTTCCGCACTGGACGAAGCGCTTGCCGGCATACCGCATGACCGCATCCTGCATTATGGCTGGCCAGATCAGATCATCCCACATGGCGAGCCAGAACTGTTGCGAAAGAAATTTCAGCTGACGGCGGAAGATATTGCCAAAGACCTGCTTAAAAAACTTTATTCTGCGAACGCATAAAGGACGCGACATGCTTCAACATATTGCCATCATCATGGACGGCAACGGACGCTGGGCGGAAGCCCGTGGACTGCCGCGCACCCGTGGTCATGAAGCGGGCTCACAACAGATTTCGGTCATCGCCAAAGCTGCCGGTGAACTCGGTGTGAAAGTTCTTACGCTTTATGCCTTCAGCACTGAAAACTGGAAGCGTCCCCTCTCCGAAGTAAATTTTCTCATGCGGCTGATCACCCGCTACAGCAGCGAAAAGCTGCCGGAAATGATGGAAAATGGGATCCGTTTGCGTACGATTGGGCGAATTTCCGCGCTTCCCGCTGCCGCCCGCCGCAGTGTGGAAAAGACGATTGCGGCTACTGCAAACAATGATCGCATCACGCTAAATCTGGCACTGAATTACGGGGGCAGGGCGGAAATCGTCGATGCAGTCAATTCTTTGCTGAAAAGCGATCGCAAAAAAGGCAAAGTGACTGAGGAAGAATTACAACGGCATCTTTATGCGCCGGATCTGCCCGAGCCCGATCTGCTGATTCGCACCGGAGGAGAATTCCGCATCAGCAACTTTCTGCTCTGGCAAATATCCTATACGGAACTTTATGTCAGCGATGTCTGCTGGCCTGATTTCGGTGCAGAGGAATTGCGCCAAGCTGTCGAGGCCTTCACCCAGCGCCAGCGCCGCTTCGGTGGACTTGGCAAAAGTTAATCGACGCTTGAACAATGGTGGCAGCGACCAATCATCGTTTCAGGGTGATTTTCAGCACATCCCCGGCTTTTGTCCCACAAGGACGGATTCGCAGTTCGTTATCCTGCAGCAGTTCAAATCCCCAATGAGTGATCATCGGAATGTCTGCGCCATTACGCAGAAGGGTGATTTTTTCCACCTTGTCCCGTAATTGGGGTAGAATGATATCACCAAGCGGCGCTTGCAGAAGATGAAGGAATAAATCGTTCCCTTTTTGCGTAAAAATAGTGCCGTGCGGTGGCGGATAATCCGCCTTTCCGGCTCCATGGATGCTTTCGCTGTTCATCTTCATCCAAGCAGCGAGGTCTTGCAGACGATGAATGGAGGTTTGTGGGATGCATCCGTTGCCGTCAGGCCCTACGTTGAGCAGAAGATTTCCGTTGCGGGAAACGCAGCCTGTCAGGCCGCAGAGCAAAGTCTCCAGACTCTTGAAGTTTTTATCCCCCTTGCAGTAGCCCCAGTGATTGTTCATTGTTGCGCAGGTTTCCCAGAGAACGGGTTTCCCCTTAACCATTTGTGGCTGATTCGGGATGCAGATTTCAGGCGTGTAATAGTCAAAATCCCGTACTTGCTCTTTATTGAAGGAAAGGCGGTCATTGACCAGGATATCCGGCTGGAGTTTGTAGATCATGGACAATTGTCGGTCGCGTTGAAAATAGTCTTCGTTCGCTTTGTATTTGCTGGTATAGTCCAGAAAGAGTAAATCAATACGGCCATATTCAGTCAGCAATTGTTCGAGGTGATGATAAAGAAGATTGATGAAATCCTGATATTCTGCGTCTGTCGGCTTGTGTAATTCGCCGTGGCGCATAAATTCTGGGCTTTCTTTGTCGGCATAGCCTGGATGCGTCCAATCAGGAAGGGAATGATAAAAGCCGATGCGCAGGCCTTGGTCGCGAAAGGTTTCAACCAGCATGCGGGTAACATCTTTTCCAAAGGGGGTATTGGTAATTTTATAATCGGAGAAATGGCTGTCAAACATACAAAAACCATCATGATGACGGGTGGTAAAGACCACATATTTCATACCGGCCGCTTTTGCCAATCGAGCCCAGAGAGCCGGATCAAAAGCAAGCGGATTGAATTTCTTCATCAACTTCTCATATTGTCCTGCTTTCCACGAGTCTCGTGCATAAGACCATTCCCCTTTTCCTGCAAGGGAATAAAGTCCCCAGTGGATGAACATGCCGAACCGGGCATCAACAAACCAATCGCTTTTGCTCATATCAATATTGCTCCATTGTTACACAGCATTTTTCAGGTCGATGATAATATACTGCTAACGCCCAACTTCTTTTTTTGTGAAAGATTTTTCGGAAACCGATACGCAGGTGTAATGCTTCAGTGAAGCGGCTTTTTTTACCACGAAAAGCATTCCACTCCTGTCAGTAGTAATGCGTTAGTCTTCTGTAGTGCGGGGTGTTTCATGGGAATGGGACTATGGGACTATGAATGGGACTATGGGACTATAGGTATGG
>JAQVUB010000021.1 GCA_028699735.1 Lentisphaeria bacterium
AGGTGCGATTCCGGGCGTATGATGAGGGGGGCTATCTGCGCCTTGATTTTACTGCAGAAGAACAGGGCAAAAAGTATGAATCCTATCTGGGAGTCAGCTCAATCCCGGATGGCGAATGGCATAATCTGATCTTTCCGGTGTCCGATGACCCCGCCTGGCGCGGAAAAATCCTTGCCGTCCAGTTAAGCTGGTATGCACAGGGGACAAAGATTGCGCTGCAGAGAGTGAACGCAATTCCAGAAAAAAATTTGGTTCCCTTTGCCGACGCGCTGCAGACCGGTCAGGATTGCATTCTGGAATTTGTCCGTCCGCGCGGAAATTATCGTTTGAGCTGGCAGGGTGGCCGAAGTCCCGGTGTCGAAGTGAAGTTTTTCGACCTGGACTGGCAGCTTTTGCAGCAGGAGAATCTTGCCGCCGGTCAGGATGCAATGGAAATTCAGGCTCCGGAGCGCACGGTCAGTGCCAGTATCCGGCTGCTTGCATTGTCGGAACAAGGCTATCCATTGCTGACACTGGAGGAACTGCCCCGCCTGAATATTCCGGCGGCATACTGGCGGGGAAGCTGGATTTGGAATCAGAATGGCTTCGGTCCGGACAATAGCAATGTCTGGTTCCAGAGGGAAATCGAGCTCGAACAAATCCCGGAAGAGGCGACCTTGGTCGCAACCGGTGATGACCTTCTGGAAGTATTCATCAATGGCAGGAGCCTTGGACAAAACTCGAACTGGACGGATGCGCAATGTTTTTCGCTGAGCGGGCATCTGAAGCCGGGCAAAAACTCACTGGTTTTGCGGGTGTTCAACGTGCAGGCCTGGGGCGGCATGCTCTGTGACCTCTATCTGAAAACCGGAGATCAGATTCAGTATATTGTCAGTGATGCGTCATGGCTTTGCCAGGTCGGTGGTGATCGCATTCCGAAAAGGTTTTCGCAACCAGTGATGGTGTTGGGACCAGTACCGGTAGCCCCTTGGGGAACCCGGGTGAATTACCGCTACGTCGGGCCGATCGGACGAATCCAGATTCTGGAATCGAATGAACAACAGTTTATTGCCAGAATCCTGCAGGCTCCCGCAGTGGACAGCGAGAAACTGCAGTTCCGAATCCGGACATCCGACGGGAAGGAAAAAAATCTTCAAGGGCTGGTCGAGCCCTCCACCGGCCACTGGTCCGCCGGAAAAGATATCAAAGTGTGCTATCAGCTGCCGCCTCAGTACGAAAGCGAAGGGAGCCTCTTTCTCGATACCGAATATCTCCAGGTGGAAAAAGATCAGCCTGTAGGCAGACTCAGCCGAAGAGCAAAACCAAAAACGGATTTTCCGGCAGTCCGCATCGAGGGGGCGGGGGCAAGAGCCTGGTTTGTTGCCAATGGCAGGAAGTTGGCTCCGATTTATTATGACATGCCGGGCACTTTCCGCAGTGAGCCGGAAAGCCGCGATTATCTCGTTCGCAATGCAGTCAGGAGCGGTTCGGATGTCATTCGTTTCGGCACTTCCTTTGATGATTTCTGGATGGAGGAAGGTCGTTTTGATTTCAGCCAGCTGGAACGCTGCCAGGAGGTGCTTGCTGCCAATGCACCCGATCTGTTTCAGATCATCATCGTAAAATGTGTCATGCCGCAATGGTGGCTGAAAAAAAATCCGGATGACGAAACGAGGTATTATGGTGAAAATCCGATTCATCAGCAAAAAGATCGTCAAGCCCTCGCTTCCAAAAAATATCTGCAGGATGCCGCCATTGCTTTGCGGGCATTTCTGCAGTTCCTGAAAAATTCCCCCTATGCAGATCGGGTGATTGCTATTGGTTTGTCCGAAGGCTGGAATTCTGAGTGGTTCTGGAGCTATTCGGATGGTCTGAATCAGCCCGCCCGAAGCGGGTTCTCAAAGTCCGATTATGCAACTTTTCGCAGTTATTTGCGGGAGAAGTATGCAAGCAGCGAGAAGCTTGCACACGCATGGAAGGAGCCTGGGCTGACCTTTGAAACGATCTGCATGCCCACTCCTGAGGAACAGGATGCAGGCAGTCTGCTGACGATGCTGCAGCCGGAAAAAGATATGCGGCTGATCGACTGGTTTTCCTTTCGCAACAGAGCCATTGCGGAAGCGATTATCTCTCTGGGCAAGGTAGTCAAAGAGGAGACGCAGGGGAAACTGCTGACCGGTGCCTATTACGGGTATTTGATTGCCTTCAGCAACATTTTTAACCGGCTGCAGACGGTTGGTCATCTTGGCATCGAGGAGACAGCCCGTTCGCCGTATGTGGATTTTGTCTGGGCTCCCTCCTTTTACACATGGCGATATCCCGGAATGAACGACAGCCCGATGCAGCCGGCCGAAGCCTATACTCTGCATGGCAAAATGGTCATTGTCGAACAGGATCTGCGAACTTTCGGCGAAAACAGCAATTACGAAATCAAAAACGGGCAGCTGAGCAGCGTTGCACAAAGTGTCGGCGCGATGAACCGTGCATTCGGCATGGCGCTTTCCCGGGGATTGGGGACGCATTGGATGGAGATGTATGAACGCTGGTTCAGAGAAGAAGTCCTGCTTGAACTGATCCAGAAACAAATCGACTGCTACCGGTCACTCCCACCGGTGCAGGGCTTTACCCCCGTGCAAGTCTGTATTGTCAGCGACCAGAAAAGCGCATTTTATGTCAAGCACAATGCCGGCGATGGGGCTCATCGCGCAATGATCGGTGAGCTGGTGCGGCGTGGCAACGAGCTGGCTGCTCCCTTCCGGCATGTGCTGCTGGCCGATTTACTGGAAGAAAACCGGGTTCCATCACACAAATTCTACATTATTACCAACTTGTTTGCTCTAACTGGCGAGCAGCGCGAAAAGCTCCAGCAGCGCTTTGAACGGGAAAAGGCAACGGTGTTGTGGCAGTACGCCCCGGGCGCCTTCTATCCGGATCAGGGACCCTCTGCGGAATCCATCAGCAAGCTTCTGGGTATCAAAGTGGTCATGGAGGAACGCCTGTACAGCCCGCAAATCCAATTTGTCGAAGGTTGGCCAGTGCAAACGTATCGCAATCCAGTTCATTCAGGTCCCTGGTTCTGGCCGGAAAGTGGCTTCAGCAGTGTGCTTGCATGTAATGAGGCAGGTGCTCCCGCGCTGGTTTTCTGGGAAAATCGTGGAGTACGTCACTACTACAGCTCTCTGATGCATTTGCCGGTGCCAGTATTGCGGCAGATGGCTGTTGCTTCCGGCGTGCATCTTTACAATTCAGAGGCTGGAGATCCGTTGCATATCGGCAATGATGTGGTATTTTTACATGCCAAGACCGGCGGAGCAAAAACGATCCTGCTTCCGGAAGGAATGCAGTTGCGTGCCATTGCCGGCCCCAGGCAGGGAATTCTGCAGTCCGGGCAGAGCTGGCAGGCGCGTTCCGGCCAAAGCTACGGCTTCCTTGTCGAAAAACGATGAGAAGTTTTTAACAACGAAAAGACACGAAAAGACACGAAAATAATTGAAGGTTCATGCTTTGTCGCATGATTCCTCGTTGGTAAAATCGCGGGAACTCCAAAGTCACAACTTCAACCTAGAAAATCATAACGATGTCGCAACATCCGCTTCAGCTACAGGATTATTATCCGGCTCCTTTCTGGTTTTTGAATCATCAACTCGAGGAAGATGAGCTGCGTCTTCAGCTTGAACTGATGAAAGAGCAGGGTATACACGCTTTCTTTATGCATCCGCGCGCAGGGCTGTTGACTCCGTACGGCTCGCGGAAGTGGTTTGAAATCATTCGCTGGATTGTCGATGAAGCGGAAAAGCTGGGGCTGCAAGCCTGGCTTTATGATGAGGATCCCTTTCCTTCGGGCCCCGCTGGCGGACGGATCTTTCTGGATCATCCCGAATTCGCGGCACGGGGGCTGGTATTTCAAGAGCTGCTCCCGGATGATGATGGCCGGATTGATGCAGACCTGGGTGAGGGGCGCCTTCTGGAGGCTCTGTCAGTTCGCTGTGATGAGGCGGGTAATGTGCTGGAGAGCCGGGATCTTTTTGATGAAGTCGGCGTGTTGCGCACGGATTTTTTCCATACCTTGTGGCGCAGTCCCTATTATGTTCATCTGTTTGGCTTAAGCGAATATCCGCATTACCGTGCCGAGACTTTTTTCCCGCATCTTCAATTGCAGACAAAGCTGGACGCCGGCTGGAAGGTCTATATTGTTACAGCAGTGACTGTGGAAGGCTCGAAATACCGTTTTATTCCCGACAATCTCAATCCGGATTGTGTACAGGAATTCATCCGCCTGACACATGAAAAATATCGCCAGTACCTCGGGGACAAGTTTGGAACTGTGGTACCTGGCATATTCACCGACGAAACGGCCGTTGGAGCGCCCTATCCCTGGACGGAGCGTTTCACTGAAGAATTCTGCAAACGGCGCCATTTTTCACCTGACAAGCAGTTTCACCGGCTCTTTACCGGAAACAGTCCGGCGAATCAGGAATTTCGTCTGGCTTACTGGGAAACGGTTCAGGAACTCTTTATCGAGAGTTTTTTCGCACCGGTCAATGACTGGTGCCGTGAACAGGGGCTGGCACTTTGTGGACATGGGATTGCGGAGGAGGATCCGGTCGCTACCACTGGCGGCATGAATATCTTCAATCTGCAGAAATATGTCGGTATACCCGGCTTTGACCATATCACCCCGAATATTCCTGACGGTAAAAAGTTCAAGTCTCTCAATCTTGGCGGAAAACTGGTTGCCTCTGCAGCCGAGCAGATTGGTGAGCATCGGGTGCAGAGTGAGTGTTTTGGCTGCAATGCCTATAATTTCGGGCATGACGGCATGAAACGGAACCTGCACTGGCTCTATTCCCTGGGAGTCAACTGGCTGGTGCCACATGGCTTCCATTATTCCTACGATGGACGACGCAAAGACGATGCCGGAAAATCCTTCTTTTTCCAGTCACCGGATTACCCGCAATTTCATCGCTTCGGGGAATACGCCGCCCGTCTGGGATGCCTGCTCGGAGAATCCCGCAGCCATACCCGGCTCTGCGTCCTGTACCCGGAAAAAACGTTCCGTCGTCTGATACCGGGTCAGCGAGCGGAAGCCATCGAGAAGCGTGAGCAGCTTTATGATTGCCTTCAGTTCCTGCTCGATCATCAGCTGCAATTTGACCTTACGGACGAACAGAGCCTGCAAAAAGCCACCTTTAGTAAGGGCAAATTCCAGTGTGGAAATTGCACCTATAACCAACTGCTGCTTCCTTTTCAGGTTGAGAATGAATGTCTGGGGAAACTGGATCAATACCAGATACCCGTTTTGAAATATCCTCAGGATGCACCAGGCCTCCTCGCAAATCCGGATTTCAAGTTTTTGGAGGCGGAGAGCGGGGCTGATGCGCAAGGCCTGATGATTCAATACCGTCGCAATGCTGTTGGGCGACTGTTGTATATTTTCAATAATCGAAACAGCCTGCGCCGGTTGCGTCTTGCGCTGTATTCGGAGCCCGGGGTAAATCGATATTATTATGATATTGAATCAGATACCCGCATGGGTCTTGACAACCCGGACACGGTTTTTGAGCTGGCGCCTTACGGTGCTCTGGTCATTGAACTGCGCATGCAGGCACTGCCTAATGCTGTTCCGTATCGTGCTGCCACTCCTGCACAACTGGATTTGTTCTGTCTCAGCCAGCCGGAATGGGATTATATTCCGCCAGTTCCAGGTCTGCTGCATGCCTTCCGTGACTGGCAGTGGCGCTTCAATGGTCAGGACTATGGGTCTCGGCGCTATGCCCTGTTGCGAGAAGTGGCTGGCACAACCGGCAATTACCCCAAAATCATGCATCCGCGCCCAATCTTTGATCAGGCTCCATCAGTACCCATTCCATATCCCGGAAACCTGCAACTGTCCAGTTCGTTCCGCCTGGAGAAAATCCCCGCAGGACTCGTGCTGCTTGCGGAAAATGACAGTTTTGCCGGGAAAGCAGAAGTACGCCTGAATGGGCAATCCCTGCCGCCCTTCACCAGAAAACGCGTTTATGATCCCTGGAATATCGTCAGTGAAATCACCTCATTATGCCAGGTAGGGGAGAATATTCTGACCATTACCTGGCCGGCAGCGGGGGAATTCGACGGCCTTAACAGCATGCTTTACTTGATGACTGACGAGGGCTGAAACTGCTACGAAAGTACAGTTACCTGACTGCGGTGATTTTAACCACGTATGCATTCGAGGAACCATCCAGTGTGACGGCAATACGCCCGGCTTCCTGAATCTTGAAGGCGGCCTTTTTCCAGTTCCGGTCAGCAGTTCCACGGGCCAGGACGGAGCATCTGTTTCCTCCAGGCGGAATCTTTGCGGTGAAGTGGATTTCATGGTTCGCTGCACCCGCTTTGTCGCACAGGATGCTTACGAAATGCTCTCCAGTGGAATTTTGGAAAATTTCGCCTTTCAGGCCAATTTCGATGGAAAGTGGAGAATGCTCCAGCAGAATCCGGCTGCCGTGCAGGGCTTGGATCAACGGCATATATTTGCCGAAGAGAATTTTTATTTCCTTGCTGAAAGGGGGCGGGTTCTGGAGTGTGGATGAGCCTCCAACGCTGATGGCTCCTGCGGTCAGCAGTGCATAGCGGAACATGCTTTCGACTTTTTCCGGATCGGTCGGATAGGCATGCAGCAACAGCGGTTTTTTCATGCAGAGATATTTCAGGGTTTCGGAAAGTCCTTCGACTCCTTCGGCCATGATGCCATCGGCATATCGGGCAATTCCGAGATGGAAAGGGCCATTGGCCAGAATTGGTTTTCCGGCACGGTGCAGGATTTTGGCAAGCAGGCTGGCATGTTTGACGTACGATTGTCCGAAGGAGTAGACCGGGCGGTTGTCGACTGCGCTGCGGCCGTCATCATGCGCGAAATCGTCGAAGAAGTAGCAGAGCTGGTCGAGAAAAATTCCGTCAATATCCGGATATTGGCGCAGAAAACGCTGAATCATCTTTTTTACGTGCTGGCCGAATGGGGTGGAGGGATCGGCATTGACCATGCAGCATTCCTTCCAGGCAGGATAGTGGTGTCCGTAACGGTCTCTGGCCATCGAAGAAGCAAAATGCTTTTCCGCCCAGGGAAGGAACGCATCGCCAGAAATCTGCAGATAGAGCAAAGCCTTTATTCCGTTCTTTTGCAGGCAGGAAATCTGATCATTGATCCTTTTGCGGGTGATTTTTCCGGGTATTTCTTTGGCCAGGGCCGGATAATCATGCAGTACGACACTGTCCCAGGAATCCATTTCCGGTGCATATTCCCCGTAAAACGGGAAATGATTATGCAGTTCGGAGACATTCATCCCGCTTTTCCGGATATATTTTTCATTGGTAAAGGGGTTGCTGATGCCGAAAACAGTCATTTCTTTGAGCGCCGGAATCTTCGGATAGAAGAATTCAGGGAAGAGTTCGATAAACTTTGCCAGGGCAGGGCGGTAACAACCGCTGTGAGCGTAGAAAATCAACTCGACTTCAACGGGATGTTCAGGGGAAAGTGCAAGATCTTCAAAACAGACATGGATTCCCTTGCCATAGTAGTGATCAATGTCAAAGGCCAGTCGCCCACCGGGAAAAACGGCTGGATCGCAGGCAATGGTCAGACCATAGTTCTTCTCAGCATGATACAGCGACAGCAAAGGCAGAACCGTCCCGTAACAGACATCGGCATAGTATACCTTCCGGGCACCGGCAAAATAAATCGTTTCCGGAAAATCCAGCCGACCGGTAAACACATTCCAGCCTGATAGTCCGCCGCCCTGTCCGGGATATTCAAGGAGGATATCCAGCGAGACAGAACGATAAGCGCATCCTTTCTGCGCTTCGATCCGGAATTTCCTCCGGATCGTCCCTTTTGTTCGAGAAACCGTTTCGCTCAGCGTCCAATCCGGAGATTGCTCATCAGCGGCATAGAACCGCCTTGTGAAATCATCCCGCACCGTGACCGTGCCTGCGCGCAAGGCAACCCCGCCCGGGATTCCGAATTCCCCATCAGTATACTTTAGTTTTTTGAGATTTTTTTTCATTGTTTGATTGAATCAACTTTACATCTTTGAATTGTGTTTCACCCAGGCTGCCGGTTGCAGAGAGATAGAATTTCAGTATGCCCTCCTGGGCGACCTGAAGTTCACATTCGACTTTTTGCCAGTCGCATTCCTGCTTGATCAGCGGGCTGCTGGTGACATCCAGTCTGTTGTTCTTGAAGTCATGCAGAGCCAGGCTGATGTTGGCATTTGGCGCCTGTCCACTGGTTCGTATGTAGGCGCTGAGCCGGTAGCGTTCTCCTTTTTTCACCAGGATCGGTTTGTTGCAGCCATGATTACTCCGTGCATTGGTGAAAAAAGCCATTGTGGCAAGATGATTTACGACATGCAGGCGGGAAGGATCCACCCGGGTTCCGGCACTTCCAAACCATTGTGGGAAGAAGAGTTTGTCATTCAATTCGGCCGGTTGGCTGTAGTTCTGCGGTTCATAGGTTCTCACTTTGACCTGGAATACTGGCGACCATGCGCTGCTGTGATGGGGGCTGATCGTACGGACTTGCCAATACACCGTTCCGGCATCCAGTTCCGGCAACTGATAGAAGCAGTTGCGAATATGATCAATGGTCGTAGCCTGTTCCATTAGAGGATGTCGTGAATATCGCAAAGTGAAGCGGCAACGGTCGGCAGAAGGAATCTTCCAACGCAAGACTGGACAGTAGCCTTCCGAAGAGGGCAAAAGGGCAGGCATGGGCGCCTGACGTTTGCGCAGTTTTTCCACGGGCATCAGGTGCATGGCTGCCATGGACTGCTGGGAAACGGTACATTCGGACTGAAAGCCATCGAGGCGTTCCAGTTCGGGTGTGGCTGTCAAATGAAAGGTTTTTGTGGTTGAGGCTGGGTTGGGAATCAGCGCCAGATATTCATCTTCCCAGGCCAAAACCGCCAGGTTTGGCGCACCCTGAATGAAATCGTCGTGGCGCTGTCCGCGCACCTGCAGAAAGAACCTTTCATAATCCGCAGCCAGAGCTGCGCAGTTTGCCATTCCCTGGAAGAATTTTCCATCGACGAGGTAGTGGTAATAGGCCATGTAACTGCCGGCATCCTGGAGCATGCGTCCCATGGTCAGTTCAGTGGTTGCAGGATCAAAGTATTCCATCAGCAGCAGGCCAGAGTTGCAATAGCGATGTGCAGGAGACAGACTGTCCAGCAATTGCTGGTTGTTTCCGCCATATCCGGCCATGACCAGATCAACATACTGGGAAACATAACGCCAGTCAATCCCATAATGCTCATGACTGTGCGGCGGATAGCCACTGTATGCACTGAAACAAACACTTGGATTCTGTTTTTTCAATAAATCCCGATAAATTTGAAAAGCCGCAGCAATCTGACGGTTCCGAAAATCGCGCCAGGCCTCCGGATACTTCTCCCAGATGATACGGGCATCAAGCGGTATTTCCGCTGGTATTTTCTGATCGGTCCGGAAGAGTTTCAGGTTGGTATCGGAAAAGCCGATTTGCGCCCGGCGCTGGTTTCCGTGTCCCGGCATGAAAGGGAACTCATAATCCCAGACTAAAAAATCGTAATTTTCAGTAAAATACTGGAAAGTATTTTCCATGACTTTCAGGAATGGGCTTTGCGGTTCGAGCAGGTGTGCCGGGCAAACGGCATTGGCGGCCTGCTGGTCGGGATGGCGTGCGGAAAACTGGGGATTTTGTTGCAGGTATTCGGTACAGCCCGGAAAATTTCCGCTGATGGTAACGGTCGGCAGCATGACTGCAGTTTTTGCATCCAGTTCGCGATATATGTTCAGCCACAACTCCGGCACCATGAAAGTATTAAAGCCGGCATGCAGTTGTTTTAGAGCAAACAAGCGTTGATGCTGCGGGGAAAGTTCCCCGAAATCCTGGTTTCCGGGATAGACCCAAGAGACGAGCGGGAGTGTTTTCGGGACTTTTCCGGCCAGAGGGGGCAGCATTTTAACCGGCAGATAATGCCATGCTTCGGTGCTGTCATTGAGCGTGGCACGGTATTGCAAACGCCCGGTCTGCTCTTGATATACTCCAACACTGCTGAATAGCAGAGGAACCCGCACCCTCATCCAGTCCGGGGTGTCAGAATGAGAGACGGCCCGCGAATCAAAAACCAGCTGATAGGATCGCAGAGAGTCTGAAATACTTTCGACGATGCTTATCGGTGTCAGCGCTTCGGTTTGTCCTTCCGGATTGAGAAGTTGCATGAACAGTGGCATTTGCAGTTCAAGGATAACTTTGTCCGGACGGGTATGACTGCTTTTAAGAAACAGTTCCACTTTTTCGGGTGATCCAGTGGCCAGAGTCAAACTCTGCAAAGGCAGCAGGCTTTGATTGATAGCACTTTGCCAGGCTAACAGCGAACTGATTTCCGGATTTTCGCTTTGTAGAGTCAGCAGATATTCCGGAGAACGATAGATACCTTTCCAGCCATAGATTTTTCGCACGGAATTGGCTCCGTAACCATAACCGGGAGCGGAGTGTCGCAAGGTCGGCCAGCCAATTTTTCCCTGGCTGAAATCGCCATTGTTGAGCAATTCCTTGTCATCGCCCAATTCCTTCATGGAAAGATCGGTGATCGACAATTCGCCCTGCAATTGTCTTCCGGCCCATTTAATCAGATGCGGGATGACGCTTTCTACTCCCTCGGGTGCTGTCCATATCCCGCGGATTTGTCGCCAGGTGTTTTCATTGCCTCGCAAGGCCAATCCATCAACAGGCGCATAAATAATTTGTTGTTTTTTTTTGCCGGTATATAGCCAGAAAAACTGATAAGGAGTGGCAGTTTTTCCCTTGAAAGTCGCTTTAACGACGACTGAAAACTGGTATTGTTTTCCCGGTTGCACGGGAATTTGCGTTCCTTTAAGAAACGTTTCTGTCTTATCTTCTCCATTTGTCCCGAATGTCGCAGACAAGGCCCGTTTTTGCGGATGGATTGGGCATGGGGTTTGCAGTTGCACAAAATCTCCGTTGTCAAAATTCAGTTCGATGAAGGGGGGGCGATCCGCAGGTAATTCTGATACAAAGCGCAATTCTGCAAAACTGGCTGGCTGGTGGAATCCGCCAGGAGCCGGACTCCAACTGTAACATTCCTTTTCGCCGGTAACCCTGCGGGTACGGCAGAAGTTTGCCCGCCAGACCGTGACCCCGGGTTCAATTTTTTGCTCCAGAGGCAACGCCAGATCCAGATACCAGTTTCCTTCATCCCGTCGGGTACTTATTTGCGCAGCGGCATCCCAATCTGCCGACCCGCCTCTGGCATCATAGACGGTACCAGAGGGATTGATAATGAAATACTGGTAGGCCCCTTGACCAGTATCGAGGAAAATTTCAATGTTTTCATCCTGATAAACGGCCATATTGTCCGCTTCGCGGCATTGCTCCTTGAATTTGTGCAGTTGATTAAGTCTGGAGTCCAGCACGGGTTCCTGACAACGGATTGCCAGATATAACTTCTCGTTATCATAATGCAGTCGCACTTGAGTGGCTATTGGTGCCTGAAGACCGGGCTTGCCGTAAACGACAAAATTTTCCAGAGGAAGCGACGTCTCTTTTTGCCGTCCTACCATAGCAAAAGGTATTGACCAAGCGTTGGCAGCTACAAAAAGAACAAACAAAAAGAAAAGTTGCATGATGAAAAATCTCCGAAAGAAGGAAGCGTGTTGTATTTCCGCAATGCATTCCAAAAATTTTATTCCTTGTCGGGTTTCAGGTATTTGTTGTTATTGGCCGTAATATCTCCTGTGGCGCTGATGGGAAAATCCCGATAATTGTATTTTTGGGCATGGCCATCCAGAAAAAAGAAATTGGCATTGCCTTCATGTACCCAGCCGGCGTGATCTAGTGTATAATCCGGGACATAATATCTGACGTAGGAAATGCCACAGTCACGGCGTGAGTCCGCAATCGTGATTTTTTGTGCGGGCTTCTTGACTCGTTCCAGCACCTGCCATCCATATCCCGCGGACCATCCGGTAATTATCGCCCCAGCAGCCGTATATTGTCCAAAATAGCTGTTGTACGTATACATTGCGTACTGAATGGTAGATTCATAGGTCGCTTTGTCGATGGCGGCAATCACCGGATGTGCTGCGGGACAGCCGTATTTGTAAATGTGCGTATCTTTGATATAATTCTGACCACGCAACAGCATCCAGATGGTGACTTGTCCGGGAGGTCCACCGTAGTGGTACAGACATGGTAACCTGCCATCGTAATCATCCGCATAGGATAATACCGCAAAACCCAATTGCTTTGTGGTATTCAGGCAGTGTGTCAGGCGCGCCTGAGCTCGAGCTTTACCAAGTGCCGGAAGCAGCATTGAGGCCAGAATGGCAATAATTGCTACGACCACTAGCAGTTCAATCAATGTAAAATAAAGTTTTTTCATTTTGTTCCTTTACGTGGTGGTCTTGTTATGATTCGGGGGGTATCCCTCGGGGTACCACAACTGGCACGCGGTTCGAAGGATATTTCCAGAAAAAGATTGCGCTCTTTTGGCGGGTGTCCCTGCAATCTGGCCAAGAGGATTTCGCCGGCTTTGCGGGCCAGTTCCAATTCCGGTTGCACCAATGTTGCAAAATAGGGATTGGTCCATTCAGGCACATCATAACCGACAATGGAGATATCCTCCGGGATGCGCAAATTTAATTCAGTCAAACCCTGCCAGGCTCCCAGTGAGATGGTTGTATTTGGACAGACGATTGCCGTCGGTCTGTTTTGCAGCTGCCACAAAGCCTTTACCCCCTGACGTCCAATTTCATAAAACGGCGTTCCAGGGATTCCAGTATAACACCAGGATTCCTGCCGCTCCAAGTCTAAATCTGCCAGAGCCTGCCAATACGAGCGATTGCGATCGATCTGATTGACTTCCAGGAAGTTTGGCTCGCGGGTAATGTAAGCAATCCGGCGGTGGCCTGCCTTGTGCAAAAAAGCGATGGCTGGAAACAACGGATACGGTGTGATATCCACACAATGAAAATGACACTCTTCATCGTGGTGATAGTTGAGCATAACCATCGGTAATTCCGTCAAAAGACTGTTGTGTATAGCCGCGGACAATTTTTCCTTGCGGGCAGCCACCACCAGCACCCCGTCGCAACCGGCCTGATTAATGCTGGAGATCAGATCATCACCCTCATCAATAAAAATGAATTCCTTGTCAACACCGGAAAATGCAGTGTAGGCGCCTCTGTAAACCTGACCAAAAAAACGCCAGTCCCTTGTTGCAGTGCCCCCATATATCCCGATCCGATAATATTCCCTGCTCCTGAAAGAGACAAAAGTCCCCTTGCCCTTGCGCTGCCGGATATAACCCTGACTCTGCAACTTCTTCAATCCCTTGCGCAAGGTCGGACGGGTCGTGTTGTAGCGCAACGCCAATTCATCCTCCGGGGGCAACTGCAAACCTTCCGATAAATTTCCCGCAAGAATCTCCTCACGAATCGTCCGAAAAATCTGCTCGTAAATCGGCACAAACGTTGATTTATCAGAGTGATGCTGTTGCATGAATATACCTCCAACATGTAAAGCTATGTTAATATTATATCGACTGATTTTTCAAAAGCAAATATTTTTTGAATATTTTTTGATTTTTTGAATAAATGTCGTAAGGGTGCAGTCTTCTGTAGTGCAGGGTAAAAGCGGGACTATGGGACTATGAATGGGACTATGGGACTATAGGTATGGGACGTATGGGACGTATGGGACGTATGAAATGGGATCATGGGAATGAGACAATGGAG
>JAQVUB010000392.1 GCA_028699735.1 Lentisphaeria bacterium
GGCTGGGATCGAAAACCTCCCCAACAACTTACCATTTACAACTTACAACTTACATGGGTTGTGGACGCCATTCCACCCCAAGTGTTTTCGTGCTTTTCGTGGTTAAAAAGAATTTTTCTCAGTATTTGATTCTGAAATAGTCCAGGCTTTGTTTAAATTGATCCTGCGCGGCGAGACAGGTGTCTGTCAAGAAGCCTTTTTGGGCATACCACTGACTGAGTCCGCGATAGTAGAACATTTTCATTTCGTCATCGATAATGAATGGAACGATAGCATTTCGGAGGCACTCCTTGAACATAATCAGTCGTCCGACACGTCCATTGCCATCCTGAAACGGATGGATGGTTTCGAAGCGGACATGGAATTCGATGATATCCGTCAGTGTTTTTTTCTTTTTTTTGTTATAATCGGCAAGGAGCGTCCGCATGTCAGCGGGTACCTGTTCCGGCGGGGTAGTGGCCCTTCCTCCGACTTCGTTCGGGAGTCGTTTATAGTCACCTGTGACAAACCAGCTGTTTCTGGAATCACTGCTTCCGTTCTTCAATGTCAGATGCAGCTCTTTGATGAACTTTTCTGCTAATGCATCTTTAGCGTGGCTGATGATCATATCGATGCATTTGAAGTGGTTTGCGGTTTCCAGGATATCGTTGACATTGAGTGCTTCTCCAGTGGAGCCAATGGTGTTGGTTTCAAAGATATATCGAGTCTGTTCGTGGGTAAGCCGGCTGCCCTCGATATGGTTTGAGTTGTAGGTCAGGTCAATCTGCACCTTGTGATAGATTCCGCCGGGGGTTTTCGCGGCCTGCTCGAATTGCAGAATATCGAGCAGGGTTTTCGGAAGGTCTGCTTGCTGCCTGACTCGAGCCGGTCTTTCTGAATCTTTCTGCGGATTTTTTTTAGCCTGGATTTTTTTGTGTGTCATTGCGTGCTTTTCGTGGTTAAAAAAAATCATTTTTCGAAGCGGGCGCAGGTGATTTTCCAGCGAAGCGAGGTGGATTTTCGGTTATCGAGCCAAGTTTGCGCGTTATGCGGGTTGTCGAGGACGGCCAGTTGTCGGATTTCGGCGTCGTTGCAGCGGAAGAGGACGGGGATTGCATTTTGCTGCGGGAAGATGAAAGCGAGGTGTTTTCGGGCTTTCCGGAGGGTTTTCATATCGCGGAGGAGTCTCAGGATGAGCCAGGAGAGAGTCAGGGCGAGCAGGCCCCACATTGGCCAGGAAGGCAGTTGGGGGAAGAGGAATGCTCTGCAGAGCTGATTGGTCAGCAGCAGGCATGAGGCGCCAATGAACAGGAAGGAATCTTTCGGGCTGCGGAAGATGCCGCCGAAGAATCGCCGGAAGGCTGTGGTGGCAGTTTTATAGGCGAAGATTTCTTCATAGACATGCGCCCGGAAACTGACTCTGGCGACATGGCAGAGTTCGTGGGCGAGCAGCTCTTTGCGCTGATAAAAGAGCCAGCGGGCTTTGTCGCGGAAACTTCTTCGGATGATAAACAGGGCAAAAAAGTCCGGGTAAAAATAATAGGCGCAGCCTCCGAACAGCAGGCCATAGGCCGGGTCGACGAAGAAACCGGCGACCCAGTCGGCTTGGAAGCGATAGAGTTTTTCAGTGAGTTCCTGGGGTTCCCGAAAGAGGTTTTCGGGGATACGGTCTTGCTGGTGAATAGTGACGTCTTCGATGGCTGCGCTGCCATCGGTAGCCAGAGCCTGATCGAGTTCCCGGTTTTTCTCATTCAGGAGGCGCACTCTGGCTGCGAATTCGGCAGCGTTTTCGTTGTCTGCGCAAAAGATGCCTTTTGCATCGAGTTCGGCCAGGGCGGCCAGGTCGCCCTGCTCAGCCAGAAATATCAGGTTTTCAGGAATCTGCATTGGCAAAATACCGGGGAAGATTTAACAACGAAAAGACACGAAAAAACGCGAAGAAATTCATTGTTAAAGGTTGATGAATTTTCGTTGTCTGCTGGCGAAGGAGCAGACCTGCTGGTATCCGCAATCTTTGAGCAATTGTTCGGCCTCCGGGAAGAATCGGGTGACGTGTTCTTTCTGGTGGGCATCGGCATTGACCAGGACAGGGATGCCGAGCTGACAGGCCCGCTTCAGAGTCGCTTTTCCAGGATAGCATTCTGAGCAGGGTTTGACCCAGCCGGCCGTGTTGAGCTCAAGAGGCAAATCAAATTTTTGCAGAGCCAACAGGGTCTCTTCGAGTTCAGCGGAAAAGCCTTCCGAAGGCAGAAAATTGAATTTTTTCGGGAGGTCGAGATGCGCCAGGAAATCGAAGGATTGCGATGCAGCGAGGTTTCGGATTTTGCGCCAGTATCCGCGCCAGATATCATCGATCTGCTGCTGGCTGAGTGACTGCCAGGGGCCTGCAGAATGATCGATTGGGAAAGTGCCAAAGTAGTGTACCGCTCCAATCAGATAATCGAAGGGGAATTGGCGCAGTTGAGCCAGGACTTGCTGGTAGTTTTCTTCGAAAAAATCGACTTCGATTCCGATACGGATAGTAAAATTTTCATCATCGAGGCGCTGTTTCCAGGTGAGACATTCGCTGACATATTTTTCCAGGCGATCCAGCTTTATGCTCCAGGATACGGAATCTTTGCATTTATTCGGGTGTATGACCCAGTGATCGCTGAGGCCGAATTCACTCAGGCCGGCGGCTTTTGCGGCCAGAACCATTTCTTCGGGGGTCGAGCTGCCATCGCTCCAGGTGCTATGATTGTGGTAGGAGGTCGTGATCATATTGAGGCATTACAGGCAGGGAAAGCCTTTATCGGTGAACCATTTGGCGGCACGTGCGCGCTGGTCTCCCTGGAGTTCGAGGATGCCCTCGAGGAAACGGGCGCCGATTCCCAGAGCTGTTCGGATTTCTGAACAGATGTTCATCTGCTCGGGGATATCGAGTGCTTTGAGTCCTTGCACAAGGGTGACGGTCTTGCCGCCCTTTCCCTTGCGCTGCAATGCAAAGCGGAGCTGATAGCCGCGGGCGACAGGGCGGGAAACCGCTTCGGCATCAGGCAGTTCAGGCAGTTCTCCGCCACCCGAAAAGGCCTTCAGCAATTCCAGATCTTCAGCGCTGAGCGACGATTTCTCCTTTGCGGGTTTGGAGACCGGCGGCGGCGGTGGCGGTGGCTCGACAATTTTGATCTGCAAATCCTGGAAGGGACAATCCCAGCCGGCTCCGGGGTTTTCGGTTTCTTGCGTTTTCTTAACTTTTTTC
This sequence comes from Lentisphaeria bacterium, assembly GCA_028699735.1. Lineage (GTDB taxonomy): Bacteria > Verrucomicrobiota > Lentisphaeria > Oligosphaerales > Oligosphaeraceae > JAQVUB01. The sequence continues at coordinate 3,218 of JAQVUB010000392.1, forward strand.
ATAGTTGTCAGCAGAATGCAGTTTTATTTAACAACGAAAGACACTAAAAAACGAAAAAAATTCGAGTGTTTTCGTGTTTTTTCGTTGTTCAAGAATCAAAGAGCCGGTCGACATGGACGAAGCAGTTAGGGAAGATGCGTTCGAGTTCCTGTTGCAGGTTTTGATTTTGTTCGAATTCTTCGACCATATCGCGGAAATCCTG
>JAQVUB010000393.1 GCA_028699735.1 Lentisphaeria bacterium
CCACCAGAAAAAGTCCGACGCCCTGCGAACGGGCCTCTGAAAAAAAGGGAGCCGAGGCAATATCCTTCGACAAATGCAAATGGGTATCAAATAACAACATGGGGTTTCTATTGAAAAGCAAAATGAGTAAAAATAAAATATATTGGCGCTGAATGACTTTGCAAGAGATAGGGTCGCTTTCTTCAACTGTTTTTTAACCACGAAAAGCACGAACCGACCCGAAAAATTTCATGGGAAACGGTTTTTACTGGGGAAATTCATTGTTCACCCCATGAAATTTTTTCGGGTCGTTAGTGTCTTTCGTTGTAAAAAAATACCGCTGCACTCAGCTTCACTGACAGATTCCTGAGAACAGAAAAAAAATAACGGAATACTGGATTCCATTTGCACGAAATACGAATCAGGGTATATATTTGCTGTAGTTTGCCTGGCTGCTGCTGTTGAGAATCTGTTTTGGTTGATCGAATTTCGAGGAGGCATTTGTCATGAAACGTTACCTTCTTACCATCACTCTTGAAGACATGCCCTATGATTGCTGGCGCCAGGTCATGGTTCCCGGTGAGCTTCCCCTGGATGCCCTGCATCTGATTCTGCAGCATGTCATGGGCTGGCAAAATTGCCATATGTATCTTTTTCAGTTCGGCAAAAAACAGTATTCTCCTGCAAGCGATTATGCAGATTCTGACTGCGAGGACGTAAGCGCTAGCACCCTTGACAAAGCGCTTGGCAAAAAGACGTCATTCACCTATGAATACGATCTGGGGGATTCCTGGATGCATACCATCCGCGTGCAAAATGTCAAAGACGATTTTGAACCCGGCAAGATCTTCTATTGCGTCGACGGAAAAGGCAACTGCCCCCCGGAAGATTCCGGAGGTCCCTGGGGATTCCAGGAAATGCTCGAAACGGTCAGCGATCCCGATCATGCGGAATTTGCTGAAATGCGCGAATGGGCCGGTATGGAAGATGAAGAAGAGGTCTCCAGCCGCTGGCCCGGCAAATTCCCTTTGGCAGCGATCAATAAATGGCTCAGCAAACTGAAACAGCCATAAAGCGTATCAGCCATCAGTCCTGCGGCAAACGATTCTGCGTCGTGGCCTGTTCTGTATCCTCTCCGGCAAACTGCTGAAAATCCCGTTCGGCATTTTTGAAATAATACCGGCAGAGCAACCAGAACCAGACTCCAAGACCACCGAAAAGCCACCATGAATTTTGGGAAAAAATTCCTGGCAGCAGGCAACAAAGCAATGATAAAAAGCTCAGCAGGACAATTCGGAAAGCGACCGGATGTGCGAAATTCAAGGTCACGCCGACCCATTTCCAGCGCGGATGTTTATAGATGAAAACCCGGGGATCTTCCCGGCAGAAATAAACAATGACTTTGCATCCCCGCGGCATCGGCCCCTGCTTGATCCCTGACATGATGATCGATCCTTTCTGTTGCAAGACGATATAGGTTTTTTGTACCACGAAAAGCACGAAAAGACAAGAAATTTTTAAAAGGTTGTTGCTTTGACGGATGAGACCACCTGCAAAATTGTGCAGTTGTGGCTTGAACCGATGAGATCCCTTGCAGACTTATGCGTCAAGGTATCAACCTTAAAAAAAAGTTTGTGCTACTATCATTACATTTCTTGTTTTTGAAGAAGATTTAATGGACGAAGGACGAAGGACGAAGGACAAGGGACGATGGACCCTATGGACCCTATGGACCCTATGGACGTGGACGATGGACGATTGACTTTAATGGACAGGTTGACGGCTGATCACTGATAGCTGATAACTATGGGTTGTGGGCGCCAGCCCACCCCAAGACTTTTCGTGCTTTTCGTGGTTAAAAAATCTTTTGGATGCCTTCAATGTACTCCAGGCTGGTAAAAAAGCAATGTTTGAAATTCTGTGCATTTTGCTGATTACAGGAGTGATGATGGGAAATGAACTTTTTGCGCAATCCCCCTATGGCCCGCTTGAACCCAATGAAAAAAAGGTGCTTCTCGAGCAGGATACCGAAGCACCATTTTCAGGAAAGTACCATGCTCACTTTGCACAGGGAATTTACTGTTGCCGGAATTGCGGGGCGCCACTTTATTTTTCCGATGACAAATTTCGCAGCGGCTGCGGCTGGCCAGCCTTTGACGATGAGATCCCCGGTGCGGTCAAACGCCTGCCGGATGCCGATGGTATGCGTACCGAAATCCGTTGCGCGAAATGCCATGGACATCTTGGACATGTCTTTCGCGGCGAACGCCTGACCAGCAAAAATACCCGCCATTGCGTCAATTCGCTTTCCCTGGTCTTTGAAGGGCAACAGGACGGGCGCCTGCAGCGCGCTTTCTTTGCCGGCGGGTGTTTCTGGGGAGTGGAGGAACTGCTGCAACGACAGCCCGGTGTCCTGGCCGCCATCAGTGGTTATTCAGGCGGCACTCTGGAATACCCGGATTATCAGCAGGTTTGCAGCGGAACGACCGGGCATCTCGAAACCGTTGGGGTTGTCTTTGATCCGCAAAAAACAGCTTACGAAAAGCTCTGCCGGTTCTTTCTGGAAATTCACGATCCCACGCAAAAAGACCGGCAGGGTCCTGATGTAGGATCCCAATATGCTTCCGCCTTGTTTGTTATGGATCAGAAACAAAAACAAACTGCCAGTGATCTACTGCGGATTCTCAGGGAAAAAGGATATGATATTCAAACCCGGATTCTGCCTTTTCAACGGTTCTGGATGGCCGAATCCGGACATCAGGATTATTACCGGAAAACCGGGAAACAGCCCTATTGTCACTCGTGGCAGAAAAAATTCTGAATCATGACGTACTGCGTCAGAAACTGGGTGACAGTATTTTTTTTACAACGAAAAGACACAAAATGACACGAAAAAATTTCATGGGATAACGACGCATTCTCGTAGTCAAAGGCTCTTATGGAAATCCTGCCGGATTTCCTGCCGGAACGCCTCGTCACTGAACCAGGTGCAGGCAATATCCGCCATGGCAACCGCCGCCGAAAGCATATTTTCACGAGCCAGATCGGTATCCGCTGCAGCACAAAACGCCTTGGAATGACCGGGAATCTCAACCGGCGAAATCGAGAAATACGGATGAATTCCAGGGCAGACCTGGGAAAAATCGCCGAAATCGCTCGAGCCCCGCCCGGGTCCGGCAGGCGTCAATTTGACTCCCTGTGCCTGCATTGCTTCCGCATAGCGCCGGTTCATAACGGCATTAGGCTTGCGCGCCTTGTATGGCAGATTATTCGGGGTAACCTTGAATGTGCAGCCAGTCATTTTTGCCGCGCCTTCCACCATGCTGACAAAGCGCTCATTCATCTGCTCAAGCTGATCATTTTCCGGTGAACGCAGATAAAACCAGCAGCGCGTATAATCCGGAATAATATTGGGGCGCACACCACCATCCT
>JAQVUB010000394.1 GCA_028699735.1 Lentisphaeria bacterium
CATTCCCATGATCCCATTTCATACGTCCCATACGTCCCATACGTCCCATACCTATAGTCCCATAGTCCCATTCATAGTCCCATAGTCCCGCTTTTACCCTGCACTACAGAAGACTGAGCCATTACCACGAAAAGACACGAAAAATTCGGGAAGCGTGTCGCCATTGGCAAGTTTTATAACAATATCCTGCAAAAGCTGCATGTTGACACCACGCTTTTGCATCAATTTGTACTCGCGCTTAAAAGCGGTTGTACCTTTGACGAGCCAGGTCATTTGTCCAATTCCTTGAAGAATTCGTGAACTTCAAATCCCTGAACACGATTATCATTTGCAATCTTGTCGCTTTCTTCCATAGCCGTGTAAAGTCTGGAATTAGGTACTTCGGCTGTAATGGCAAAAGGAATTGAACGCGTTCGAAGACACTGTTTCACGAAAACGTTAAAGGCTGTGGTAAAGTTCAGACCAAGCTCAGCAAAGAGTTCTTCCGCTTCTTTTTTTATTCCGCTGTCCATGCGGATATTGAGATTTGTCATCGAGGAAGGCATCAATTCATCTCCTATTTTTATCAAGTTAAAAATGTATTAATTTATGTGCATTGCAAATAAATTTAACTCATTCTAACTTGAATACAATAAAAATAGTAAAATTTCGAGTCTTTTCGTGTTTTTTTGTTGTGAAAAAAAACGTTTATTTTTGCACAGCTGGGGCTTTCCAGAGAGCTCCGGCATGGAGCCAGGATGGACCGCCGGCGGGAACCGCTTCCAGGCGAAGCACTCGCACTGCTGTAATAACAGCCTTCAGTTCAGCGGTTGGTTGAGTCCAGTCGACAGTAGCCTCCGCCACTTTTTTCCCGTCACCATATACCGTAAAACGCACTTTTTCACCGTTGCGGCGGATATTGCAGAGTTGTGTTTCAAAGGGGTTGTGCAGGCTGACTGTACTCTCAAAGCGGCCATAATTCCCCTTTAGCTGGTATTCGAGGGTAGCCGGCGCACGCACGCCGAGATCAAATTCGCCGGTGGCTTCTCCGTTAAAGCTGCGTCCAACGCCCAGAGCTCCGCGCATCTGATCAATTCGTAACGGCAGCAAATCCGCCAGAAAGAGTCTTTCCAGACCAACGGCTTCTTCCACCCTGGCAAACATCGGGAAGCGTTGCGGGGCACTGGCTGCCCGCAATATTTCATCGCCTGCGAAGACTTTTCCATTGGCCAGGCTCCAGTCGGTACCGAACCATCCGGTGAGCAGCATTGTTTCAGGAGAAGCGGAGCGGGCATCAAAGATCGCATAATCATAGTATTTTTTGGAATCATAGACGCCCCAGTTGAACCAGTTGCCAAAGCGTCCCCACTGCTGCCAGATGCCCTCCGGTGAATTAGCGCCGAGTACCACGAGCAGGCGTCCCGGCGCCAGATTTCCGGCGGGGTAGATCAGCTGATATCCAATGTCCGCGGCTTCCAGATCGAGGTTTTTTCCGCGTAACGGGGCAAAGATTTCATAGAACGGAAGGGCATCGGAGAAAAGAGCGCTGACGCAGTTATCCGAAGGGCCTCCCAGCAGGATCAGATTGCGCTCCGAGATCATTTTCATTGTGCAATCGACATCATTAATTACTAGGCATGAGGCATTATTGCGACGGCGCCATTCCTGGACAAAGGTATTCGCCTCACCACGCCAGGCGGCATTGGTGGCGGGATTCTGGGACAAAGTGCCTACCACCAGCAAAAATGGACTCAGCAGCACTTCCTGGATGGGTCCTTCGAAATTTGCTTTTTTGCTTAGTACAGGTACTGGCAGTTTACTTTCCCAGTCCCATCCATGGATGGGATCCCGGCGCAGAGTATGCCAGGCATCCGGATCACCATGTCCAAGCGGCATGATGACACGTTCCCCATCGATCTCAAGAAACAGTGGTTTGCCCGGACTGAAAAGAGCGGGTGGGCGCTGCAACGAAAAGGAAAGAAGATTCACGGTTTTGATGGTAACCCTGTTTTCGGCAGTGATTTCGGCGTTGATTTCGGCAAAGCGGACGGGTTCTTTGAACTGTTCCATACGCAGCCAGTAGGCGCGGCCATGTTTCAAAAGAGCGGCACGCCAGGAGATGCTGTGCGGGAACGGTTTGCGGGGCCAGGAACAAATCCAGGACAGTCCTGAATTGACCGCATCTGCAGGAAAACCTCCATGCCCAACCCCTGGAAATTCCCGGTACTCGACCGGGCAGCCCAATTTTCTCAGTTCTGCAGTCGTATTGCGGGAGTGTTCCGGAGGTACCACGGTATCTCCAGCACCAGCCAGAATATAGGTTGGCAGGTTGAACAAATTGCCGGCAAAAGCCCTGGCGGTATGCCCCTCCTGCAGCCAGTTGCGTAACTCTGTGTTGCGTCCAGAAAAGATACGGTTCCATCCCCAACGGGCAGTCCAGGCAAGATTATCGGCATTGCCGACGATAGGGAAAATTCCGGCAAAACGGTCGGCATAATGTACTCCGAGATGGAAGCTGCCTGTTCCTCCCATGGAACTGCCGGTCAAATAAATGCGGTCGGGGTCGATATTGAAATCTTTTTGCACTTCAGCAATTGCCTGGAGCACATCGAGTTCCCCCAGGTCTTTATAATCCGTGGCACCGCGTCCCTGGGGTGAAAGGCAGAAAGCGCCGCTGTAGGAAGGCGCCGGGTGCCCCTGAAACGGGGCATACCAGCCATGGCCATGCATGGAAACTACCAGCGGCCAGCGAACCACAGGATCATAGGCAGCCGGAACACTGATCGAATAGGTCTGAAAAGTCTGATCAACCTCCGAGCGGTATGCACGCAGACGCGCCCCCTTTTCCTCCTGAATGTCCCGACATCCCATCCGGCTTTGCGGGACAGCCTTCAGCAGCAAACGTCCTGTGTCTTCGAGCAGAAAAAGTGCCTCCTCCTCCTGTTTCAGGTTTCCTTTTCCGATCCGTTTGGCGCGTTCACAGGCAAATTCTGCTTTTGCGAGCAACCAGGCCGCCTGGCGTGAAGCGAGGCTGTTATCCATCCATTGTCGCAAGCGTTCCTGATGCGCATATTGCTGCAGCATTTCCACATACTGTTTAGCCTGACTGGCGCTGCAGGGAAGCCGAACCGGAGTTCCTTTGGCATCCTTGGCGGGAACGCTGTTGCGCGGCCAGATTGCAACGCCCAGCAATATCAGAAAAATAGCTGCACAAGTCCAGAATTCCTGTCGGGAGAGATAAATTTGCATTGCAAGCCTCAACGGTATTTTTTAACAACGAAAGACACTACCCCCCCAAAAATTTTTTTTTTGGGGGGTGGGCGTGTTTTTTCGTTGTTAAAAAAGAATTCCAACGTTACGCATTACTAACTCAAGCTTTCGCCATTTCGACAAAACGGCGGAGATTTTCCAGCCCGAGTTCAATACCG
>JAQVUB010000395.1 GCA_028699735.1 Lentisphaeria bacterium
TGATCATTACAGCACCGACGAACTGCAACAAGTCTTTACCGGCTTTCTGCAGAAAACCCGACGTGGCGCAGCGCTTCCCGCCGCATTGCAATCGCTGACCCCGGAACAACTGCCGGTGCACTTCTTCTCCGAACAGGCCGCTGCCGCCAATTCCGCCTATCCGGAAAATTATCAAGCCACACCCGAAGGCTGCCAATTTCAAATTCATGGATTCAAGGAAGCGGTCTGCTGCCTCCAGAATGGGCTCCATTCCGCCTGGAATGCGGCTGCCATCCTGCAGATGCTGGCAATGCTGCTGCCGGAAAAACGGGATTGCCTGCCGGGGAGTCTGAATGAATTTCGCGGTGTCCGGCAGCGCTTTGAGCTCGTCTCAGAACCGGGTGATGCCTGTCCCCGGATCAATGATTATGCGCACAACCCGGAGAAAATTGCGGCGGCGTTGGCGACTGCGCGTGAACGTTTTGGCAGCCCGTTGCTGGCACTGTTTCAGCCGCATGGCTTTGCGCCATTCGGGTTCATGCGGGGGACGCTGAAGGAGGTTCTTCGGACAGCGCTGCACCCCGGTGATCAGCTGATTTTGCTGCCAGTTTACTACGCCGGCGGCAGCAGCAGTCATTCGCCCACTTCACAGGAAGTCGCCCAGGAATATCAGGCAGCCGGGCTGCCGGTGCTGGCCGCAGACAACCGGGCTCAAGCGGAACAGATGGTCCGCGACTATCCCCGCAAAACCTGCATCCTGGTTATGGGAGCGCGCGATGCGTCCCTGCGCAACTGGACACGAACCCTGCAAGCATGACCTTCTTTTTAACAACGAAAAAACTTGGGGTGGACTGGCGTCCACAACCTAAGTTTCAGGACACGGACAGAACACGGACAGAACACGGACGGGACACGGACGGGACACGGACGGCCTGTGAAAGGATGAATTTGACTGTTGTTTTTATGGATTTTATGGGATATCCCCGTTCCCGTATTTGTCCGTGTTTAGTCCGTGTCCCGTCCGTGTTTAGTCCGTGTCCAGTCTGTTTCCATTGCAAAAAAAATCTTTCAGGAAAAACAAGATTTTGAGGGATAGTAACGCGAAAAGACACGAACATTTTTTTACGGGTTGATGCTCTGACGCATGAGCGTCGAACGATGAATTCAAATACGACTCGGGCTTCAGCACTCATCATTCAGAATTTGGCGTGGAGGCGCATCATGGCTGACAATGAAAACAAGTTTCCACAGGGCGAGCTGCTTGTGTATCAGGGACAGGGTCTCGATAGTCCTGTCCAAGTGCGATTGGAAGGAGAAACCGTTTGGCTGAATCAAAAACTGATGGCGGAGCTGTATGGTGTTTCCATTCCAACCATCAATGAACATGTATCAAATATTTACGAAGATGACGAACTTCTGCCAGAAGCAACTATTCGGAAATTCCGAACAGTTCAAATGGAAGGAAACCGGGAGGTTGGACGCTTGATTGATCATTATAATCTGGACATGATCATTGCCGTCGGCTTTCGGGTTCGCTCCAGACGGGGAAGCCAGTTTCGAAAATGGGCTAATGAACGGGTCTCCGAATACCTGGTCAAAGGCTTCACTCTGGATGATAAACGCCTTAAGGGAAACGCTAGCATTACTGACTATTTTGATGAACTTCTGGCACGCATCCGGGAAATCCGTGCCAGCGAGGCCCGTGTTTATCTGATGATCAAAAATATTTTTTCTCTGGCAAGCGACTATCAGGAGGGAGAAAAACAGACCCAGCTCTTTTTTGCCACCATGCAAAATAAAATGCACTATGCCGCTACCGGTTTGACGGCAGCGGAAATTGTGAAAAAACGAGCTAATGCTGCCTTGCCGAATATGGGACTCACCAGCTGGAAAGGTTCACGGGTTCTGAAAACCGATGTGGGAACAGCAAAAAATTATCTGGATAAAACCGAAATCGACACCCTCAACCGAATCACGGTCATGTTTCTGGATCAAGCAGAGTTCCGTGCTCAACGGCGCCAAACCATTCATCTGGCAGACTGGGAGCTTTCTCTGGATAAATTCCTCAAGGATATCGATTTGCCCATTCTTGAAAAGGCCGGAAATGTTAGCAGGGAAGGTGCATTGGACTTTGCAAATCAGCAATACAGTCAATTCGAGGATAAGCGCAGATTGGAAACCCAGCAAAAAGCAGATCAACACTATATCGAAGACCTGAAAAAATCTGCCGAAACTTTGAAAATATCAAGAAAAGACAAAGGGAAGTAACCACGAATAAACATGTTTTTTGTGAAAGATTTTATTTGCAATGGAAATAGACGGGACACGGACTAAACACGGACGGGACACGGACTAAACACGGACAAATACGGGGACGGGGGATATCCCATAAAATCCATAAAAACAACAGTCAAATTCATCCTTTCACAGGCCGTCCGTGTCCCGTCCGTGTCCCGTCCGTGTCCCGTCCGTGTCCCGTCCGTGTCCCGTCCGTGTCCCGTCCGTGTCCCGTCCGTGTCCCGTCCGTGTCCCGTCCGTGTCCCGTCCGTGTCCCGTCCGTGTCCTAACAATTAGGTTGTGGACGCCAGTCCACCCCAAGTTTACTCGTGCATTTCGTTGTAAAAAAAAGCTTTTGGATGGGGTCTATCTAGCGCAAAAAGGTACCTGACAGCATGAAAATACATTTACCTCAATACGATTGCCACTTAAGTTACTGTATGAATGTCCATCCGGGCAACTCCTGGCAGGAACACTTTGCGGCCATCAAAACCTGCGTGCCGAAAATCCGGAAGCAGCTTCTTGCCAAAGAGGAGTCCTTTGGCCTCGGTATGCGCCTCAGCGCACAGGCCGCCAAAACCCTGCTCGAGCAAGCACAGGAAATCGAGACCCTGCACGAATTCTTCCGTGCCGAAAATCTCTATCCATTCACGATCAATGTGTTTCCCTATGGCGAATTCCATCAGGGCGGCATCAAGAAAAAAGTCTATTTGCCGGACTGGGCCTCCCCCGAACGCCTGCAATATACTCTGCAAGTCGCACGGATTCTGGCTAAAATTCTGCCGCCGGGTCTGGACTATGGCACGCTGAGCAGCATGCCGATTGGCTACCGCGACGCCCTGAATGCGAAGCAGTTCCCACAGATTCTGGATAATCTCAACGAGCTGATTCTTCAGCTGCAAAAACTGGAACAGGATACTGGGCGCCTGATCAAGGTCGGCCTCGAACCCGAACCGGACTGCCTGCTGGACAGTACGGCTTCCATCTGCAGATTCTTCTGCGAACAATTCCGCCGGCACTGCAAGCTGCCCATCGAAGTGCAGAACCGCTATCTGGGAATCTGCCTGGACACCTGCCATCTGGCGGTTCTTTACGAATCCCCCGCCGAATGCCTGCAGAAGCTCCGGCAAAACCAGATACCCGTCGTCAA
>JAQVUB010000396.1 GCA_028699735.1 Lentisphaeria bacterium
ATTTTGCATAGTTGAATTTCAGCTCCAGCATCACCTGTGCGACCTTCGGGAAGTCGTTACTGCAGGCGACGACAAAGGCGTTGAGATAGCGGTGGTCATCCATGGTATACATTCCCCCGATCAGTTCAGGCATCTGCCAGCGGGCGTACAGGTCGACCAGAAAATCCCGCTCTTCGGCGGTCCAGTCGTCATGCGCCTCGATCAAATTGCGAAGCTCTCTGGAAGCCGATGCAAAATCCTGCCGGATGACCGCCAATTGCTCCAAGGCACGCAATTCAGAGGCGTATTTGCCGGTAAACAGGAGCAGGCGCGTGGCGGCGTCATCCCACACCGGAACCTTCGGATACCAGTTGCCGACGCTGCGTCCGGTCCAGCTTGGAAAGACAATCTTCTTTGCGGCATCACCGCCCTGCACCTCCCTGACGATGGCCGCGGCGGCGTCATATTCAAAATTCGCCATGTGGAACAGCGCCTTGTCCAAACGGATGTCACGGTCGAAGCCGCGCTTCTGGCGCTCGTCAAACAATGCCAGCGCAGGCTCATACAGCCATTTTTCCCGGTAGCATTTTGACCATTCCACACAAGGGGTGTCCCAGGCAACAATTCCAAGTATGCTGAATCCTATGGAAGGCAATGCGGTGTCGTAGAGTTTGGTATCCAGGCAGGCCCTGGCCAAGGCAACAATTTGCGCGTGGGAACCGCACCAGCGCGGCAGCATTCCCCATATCAGCTTCTCATAGGCCCGGGAAAAATCAGGGCGGTATTGCATCAGTTGCCTGAAAGCCTGCCGATGGTCGCCGCCAAAGTCATTCAGCAGCGGAAGGTACGCGCCAGCCCAGTCCGGATGCAGCTTGATGGCGGCTTCCGCGTGCTGAATGCATTTCTTCATGGCATCCCCATAGATATCCCAGCCCTTTTCCGTAACCGTATTGGCGAATCCGCTGCCGCGCCCCTCCCAGGCGCGTCCCAGTTCATTGACAGCCAGCGTCACATGCACAATTCATTGATCCTTCAATTCCTCCGCACGCCCGCCCATATGCTCCGCCAGCAGCTGAAAATCCGTCTTGTCATAGTTGGTTGCCCCTTTGTATGCATAGCTGAGCCATTCATTGATGTACTTCATCAGACCGGCATTTTCCTGGTCATGGACAAGCCACTCTGCCAGTTCACCAATCCACGCATTGGGATTGTTTCGGCCGACCATCTGGTAAAAAAAGATAAAGCGGATCAGCGAATGCGGCGGCAGGCGCCGGCTTAATGCGTCCCGCGCCTTTTGCCATTGCTTGTTCTCATCCGCATTCATTTTGCGCGTCAGGCAGCACAGCAGGCGGTAATATTCCTCGTACAGGTCGTCCTTCGCCGCGCCGGCTTCAAATGGATCGGGCACCTTGAAATCCCGGCCGTAAAAATAATTCAGGACTTCGCGTATGGCTTCAGGCGATGAATTGGGGCTTTCCTTGCTTAACGCCGCCGTAATGGCGCCATGCGCGTCCATTTCAAAATCCTTCTGGAATCTTGCCCTCGACAAATCTGAAAACAAGTCCGCGAAGGGATTTTCCCCTTCAAGGACGTAAGACGACGCATCCCTTCTTACCACGCATTCAAAATCACCGTCACTGCAGGCATATCCCAATTTGCCGTCAAGCGCACTGCGGAATTCCTTCCGCAATCTGGATTCCGTTTCTCCCAGGCGAGTCAGTTCCGCATTGCCTGCTATGCGCTCCTCGCGCATGCGCGTCAGCGCCTCGATGATGTCATTTTTGCGTTCAAGCTCTCTACCGCCTATTTTGTTCTTCTGCAACTCCGCCAGCTCCTCCTGCGCTTTTTTTAGGCGTTCCTCCAGGGAACCCAGTTCGGCATCCTCCTGAGTGAAGCGGTCCAATGCAGCCTTGTTGGCGGCTGCTGCTTCCTTGTAACGGGTATATAACGCCTTCAACTCTGGATCGCTTTCCAGCAATGCAGCGAAATCTTTCTTTTCCTGAACGGCAGTTTTCGTATAAATCTGCCAATATTGCCCACAGACATTCCAAGACCCGCACAACAGCGCGGCACACAAAATACCCTTGAAAACATTCGTCATAACCATCTCCGTTGGAACTCTTGGAATTATTGCCTCTTCTCCAGAATTTGTGGGTAGAAAATAGTGAATCTTGATTTCATCATTTTTATTTTCAGGGACTTGCAGTCTTTTTTTTCTCACGAAAATTCGACCCTGAATTTTTTTGGGTGTTTTTTGGGGCGTTTCTGTCGTTGCAAACGATGCTTTAATCAGGCATAATGCCTGGGAGATGCCAATGCCTTAAGAAAATCCCGAGGGGGACGGGGAGCAGAGCTCCCCGTATCATTTTCATTCGTTTCTACCCACAAATTCAGGTGAATACCCGAATTATTACGCCGAAGGGCCGCATCAGTCGCCTGGCAACAACCCCGTCCGACCGGAAAATGACCCCGGTCCGGCCACAGGCCGGATCGCCTGCCGGGAACGCCTGGGCGGCTTTCTGAAACATTATTTCCGCCAGGCAGCCTGAAGCTTCCAAATGCCTATATTCTCAGACCTCCGGCCTTGCGCCGGAGGATGCCCCGTGTCTGAATGCCGGAATTCAGGCAGGAAGCAAGCACAATCGGCGCCAAATTCACCATTTTTTGCGTCAGCAAAAAATGCCACGCCGTAGCTCGCATTGCGAGCGAAGGCGGGCCTTTTTGCAGATGATCCCGTCCGACGAAAATTCCTGCCGAAATCGTTTCCTTCCTTCTCAAAAATGGGAACTTGGCCTGCAGATGAATTTATGGATAGGACGCGGGGGGCGTGGACGATATCATCTTCCCCTAATAGTTTTAAAAACTGAAAAATCAGTATAGTCAACCCAAAACTGAAAATCGCCGCCGGACCATTGCAACTTTGGAACATGATTGCGAGAAAGATTATAGTAGCTTGAGGCATAAATATACCAGTATGTTTTTCTCTTATTTATTGCATTCTCTTCCTTGTTATCCAATAGGTAACTCAAATATTCATGATTTGGCCTGATGAAATTATCCGTATCGTCAACATGCAACCATATTTCTGATATGAAAGCAGGTCCAAATCTATCAGTCGCCTGATTTTCGGTATAAGTGACATTCTTAATTAAATCAATCACTGGGGTTACTATGGTTTTATATCTTTCATAATTTGCCAAAACATCCGTCTGTTTCTCTGTTGGAAATGGAAATGCTTGAATGTTTAGCTGGTCGTTCGGATTAAGCACCAATATTACGCTTTTATTTTCTACAGAAAACCGTTTTCCATGAAATTTTTCGGGTCGTTTCGTACTTTTTGTTGTTAAAAAGGATTCCTCTGTTACCAAGTTTTTTGTCAATACGAAGTACGCGAGGTGGGCAAAGGTTCGAAATGATATGCG
>JAQVUB010000397.1 GCA_028699735.1 Lentisphaeria bacterium
AGCGTCACTGACTCGCAGTTGTCATTCTTTCCTCTGTCCGACCAGTCAGAACTATCCGACCAGTCAGACAGAAAATGATATGCTCTTACAGGAAGAAGCGATTACAAAAGGATTTTTTTTCGGGATTCTCGCAGCTTTATGGGTTGCAAATTGCTTTTTTTAAGGATACGTTGTAAGATTCATCGTTCAAAGTTTTTTCAGTGGAAAGTATTATCATCATGTCGGAAAAACAGGATCTTATTAAGGTTTTAAATGCCGGGAGTGTTTCGTTGCAGGGCTCATTGGGCAATGCAATTCAACGCAGCATCCGAAACCGCCTGATGAAGGTGGATTACCGGCATTTGGCCGAGCCTTTCAGAGATCGGAATGAACGCGACGGGCGCTGGCGTTGCGAGTTTTGGGGCAAGATTGTGCGCTCGGCAATCCGTTCCTGGCAGGCCTGTCCGGATGCCGATTTGCTCGCTTTGATCCGGCAGGCGGTTGAGGATATTATTAAAACGCAGACCGACGACGGCTGCATCAGCTCGTATCCGGCGGAACTGCAGACAAAGGACTGGGATATCTGGGGTCGCAAGTATGTTCTATTGGGTCTGGCGCGGTATTACCGGGTGATTGAGCCTTCGGAGGAAGTCCGCAAGGTGATGGTGGCCTGTCTTGATCATCTGATGCAACAGGTCGGACCTAATGCGCGCAATATTGTCTATTGCGGTCATCATGACGGGATGGCAGCAACCTCGATCCTCGGGGCTGTCGTGAAGGTCTACCACATCACCGGCGAAAAACGTTTCCTGGATTATGCAAACTGGATTGCCGAACAGGGCGGCAGCCGAAAAGAAAATATTTATGCGAAGGCCCTCTTTGGATATCCTCCGGCCGGCATCGGCAATGGAAAAGCCTATGAAATGATGTCCTGCTTCGAAGGACTGCTGGAACTCTACCGCAAAACTGGAAATCAGGAGGATCTGGAGACGGTGAAGCGTTTCTACCAGAATGTACGTGAGCAGGAAATTTTCGTCACCGGCGTCGGGGGACTCAAAGACAATTGCGGCGAACTGTGGGATGTCGGACGTCTGAAACAAACCCGTTCCGATGCCGGGATTCTTGGTGAAACCTGTGTTACGGTCACCTTTATCCGACTCAGTATGCAGATGCTTCGCATGACCGCAGACCTGCATGCCGCTGAACAGATCGAACGCTCCTTGTATAACGGTATCCTTGGGGCAATGCTTCCGGATGCTTCCTGGTGGATGCATTGCAATCCGACACCGCTGAGCGGTTTTGCCAGCAAAGTCAGAGCAGGGGATCAGCTGCCGGGATTCGGCGAGGATTGCTGCCTGGCACAGGGACCGGAAGGGCTGGCCACAGCGGCACTTTTTGCGGTGATGAGCGATGACTTCGGCCCGGTGATCAATCTGTATGAAGACTGTCAGGCACAGGTGTCATTGCTAAATCAGAACCAGGTTCGGATTGAAATCAGCGGGGGATACCCTGATTCCAGCAAAGTAAAGCTGCAGATTTTTCCGCCTGCTGAGGCAAAATTCCGGATCACATTGCGAATTCCGTTCTGGAGCCGGCAGACCCGGGTGCGGGTGGCCGGTGAGGAATACGCTCCTCAGCCAGGTTCCTGGCTGAAACTGGAACGGGTTTGGACTCCGAACAGTGAAATTGACATGGAGTTCGATTTGTCGCTGCAGGTGCATCATGCTCCGGATGGCAGCGATCTGGTCGCATTGCAACGTGGGCCAATCGTGCTCGCGCAGGATTCACGGCTGGGAACAGTCGGACGGGCGCTGCCGCCGGATCTGAATAAACTGGCTGTGCAACCCAAAAATCCACCACCGGAATTTGCACGAACATACCGGTTGCCGGATGACACCTTGCTCTGCGATTATGCTTCGGCAGGAAATCGTTTCAGTCCCGAAAATACGCTGCGCGTCTGGATGCAATCTGCAGATCGTGGAGAATTCACTGCAAAACGGAAGGATTGATCATGTTGAAAATTCTGATCCCCCGGAACGACGGAATATTTCTGATTGCAGCCGAAGAGTTTGCCGGCTTATGGCGGCAGGTTACTGGCAAAAAACTGAATATTGTCTGTTCGGATGACGGGAAAAGTGATCTGATTGTTCTTGGGTCGGACGCAGTCCATTCGTTTTCCCACGCCAAAATCATTGAAAAACGCATCAAGCAATTTTCCGTGCGGGCGGATACGGATGATTTTCAGCTGGTATCCTGTTCTGAGCCGGGCAGGACACTGCTTTTTATTGCCGGGGGCAGACCAAGAGCCCTGCTTTATGGGGTCTATCATTTCTTTGAGCTGCGAGCCGGATGTCATTATTTCTGGGATGGGGATCGAATCCCAAAGGCAGATACAATCGATATCAGCGCAATAAATATCCACGAAAAACCCCGTTTTGAATATCGCGGATTGCGCTATTTTGCCCACCGCAGTCTGCACCGTTTTCAGGCAGAGCACTGGGATTTCGAGGATTGGAAGAAAGAAATTGATTGGATACTGAAGAAGCGTTTCAATTTGTTCATGCTGCGCATCGGCCTTGATGACCTGTTTCAGAAAGCCTTCCCGGAGCATGTGTCTTATCCCGGCTATGAAGTCCCGGAATCCAAGGAACGCTCCTATGATGACCGTAATCTGTTCTGGCCGTTGCAGTACCGTGGCGAACTGCGCCGGAAAATTCTGGCCTATGCCCGGCAACGGGATTTGCTGCATCCTGAGGATCTTGGTACGATGACGCACTGGTACAGCCGCACCCCGATCGAATACGTGGACAAGGTGCACCCTGATTTTCTGCCGCAGGCGACTGCAGGTTACGGTGAAAAAACGGGGCTGGTCTGGGATATCCGCCAGGAAAAGAACCTGGATGCCTACTTTCATTTGACGGAAACGCATATCCGGGAATATGGGGCTCCGACCCTGTTTCATACCATCGGGCTGGCCGAACGCCGCTGTTATGACGACCGGGAAGCCAACCACCAGATGAAGCTTTATACGTATCGTCGGATCATCGCCAAACTGCGGGAAAAATATGCGCATGCTCCACTGCTGATTGCCAGCTGGGATTTCGCCATGTACTGGACGCCGGAGGAGGTTCGCAGCCTGGTACGGGAATTGAATCCCAACAACACGATCATTCTTGATTATACTTCCGAAACCGATGATGAGCTGCGCACGTTCCAGAACTGGGATCTGGTCGGCAAATTTCCCTGGATTTTTGGGCTGTTTCATGCCTTCGAACCCAATACCGAACCGCGCGGCAATTATGAAGTCATCGAACGGCGCCTGCCCGTTGCTGCAGAAGATCCGATGTGCAAAGGCATGATCCTGTGGCCGGAATGCTCCCATACCGATACCCTGCTGCTGGAATATCT
>JAQVUB010000398.1 GCA_028699735.1 Lentisphaeria bacterium
CAGACTGCTTGCGTCATCGTGCAGTATCCCAATGTGTTCGGTACCATCGAGGACTGGGCGGAGACTGTCGCCGCGATCAAAGCACGCGGCGCTCTGGCGCTGTGTGCGTCGTATCCGACGGCACTGGCGCTGATCAAGACGCCGGGTGAGTTGGGCTTCGACATTGTCGTCGGGGAAGGGCAACCGTTGGGATTGCCGCTGTCTTTCGGCGGGCCCTATCTGGGGTATATGTGCACCACGACAAAATTGATGCGTAAAATGCCCGGACGCATCGTCGGGCAGGCGAAAGATGCGCAGGGACGCACAGGCTATGTATTGACTCTGCAGGCGCGCGAACAGCATATCCGCCGTGAAAATGCAATGTCCAATATCTGTTCGAATGAAAATCTCTGCGCGCTTGGGGCATTGGTGTATATGACCCTGCTGGGAAAACAGGGCCTTTGTGAGGTGGCGGAACTCTGCCGGAACAAAGCGCATTACGCACTGGAGAAACTGACCGCCATTTCGGGGGTCAAGCGGGTAGGCAGCAGCCCGTTTTTCAACGAATTTGTCATCAGCCTGCCGGGAGATGCCGGCGAAATTGCCGGGCGCCTGGTTAAGAAGGGCTTTGCCGCAGGAATGCCCCTGGGGAAATATTATCCCGGACGTGAAAATCAGCTGCTGGTCTCCGTGACCGAAAAACGCACGCGTGCTGAAATCAACCTGCTGGCAGATCATCTGGAGGCTGCATTATGAAACTGATTTTTGATAACAGTGTCCCCGGACGTCGCGGGGTTGGCCTGCCGGAATGCGATGTCCCGGCCATGAATTGTGCAGATTTGCCGGAATCCCTGCGGCGCGCGGAACCGGCCGCTCTGCCGGAAGTCAGCGAACTGGATGCCGTACGGCATTTTACTTTGCTCGGACGGCAGAATATGGGTGTTGATACCCATTTTTATCCGCTGGGTTCCTGTACGATGAAGTACAATCCCAAGATCAACGAAAGAGTTGCCGCTTTACCAGGTTTTTCTGAACTGCATCCCCTGCTGCCGCAGCTGCGCAACGGAAATGCACTCTGCCAGGGTGCTCTGGAAGTGCTCTATGAGACCGAACGCCTGCTTTCCTCTCTGACCGGTTTTGCCGCGACGACGTTGCAGCCGATGGCCGGCGCGAATGGCGAACTGACCTCAATCATGATGTTTGCCGCCTACCATAAGAGCCGCGGTGATGAGCAGCGCAAGATCATCCTGATCCCGGATTCGGCGCATGGAACCAATCCTGCTTCGGCAGCGGTGGCCGGCTTCGTCTGCCAGGAAATCCCCTCGACTGCGGAAGGGGATATTGATCTCGATGAGTTGAAAGCGGCCTTGAGTGATCAGGTCGCCGGCATCATGCTGACTGCGCCGAATACGCTTGGTTTCTTCAACCAGAACGTCGATGAAGTCGTTCGGTTGGTGCACAAGGCCGGCGGGCTGGCCTACTGCGACGGCGCCAATCTGAACGCCATTCTCGGACGCATCCGTCCGGGAGATCTAGGTTTCGATGCCATGCATATGAATACCCACAAGACCTTTTCCACACCGCATGGCGGCGGCGGACCAGGTGCCGGGGCGGTCGGAGTGGCAAAATGCCTGATCCCTTTCCTGCCTAAATCCCGCGTAGTCAAAAATGCCGAGGATACCTTCGAACTCTGTTACGACTTCCCGCAGTCTATCGGCTATGTCGCGCCCTTTTACGGAAATTTCAGCATTCTTCTGCGGGCATATACCTATCTTCTGATGTGCGGACGTAAGGGATTTACCCGAATCAGCGAGAATGCGGTACTGAATGCCAATTATGTTCGTTCGCGTCTGGCTCCGTATTACGAGCAGAAGTACACGCGCAGTTGCATGCATGAATGCGTGTTGTCAGCCAGTCATCAGACTGCGAAAGGCGTTCACGCCCTGGATATCGCCAAGGCTCTGCTCGATGCCGGTTTCCATGCGCCAACCATCTACTTCCCGCTGATCGTGCCGGAAGCCTTGATGATTGAACCTACCGAAACGGAATCGAAACAAACCCTGGATGACTTCTGCGAGGCCATGATTGCCATCGCCAAAACCGCAGAGGAAAACCCGGAACAGATCAAACAGTGCCCAAAAAGCACTCCGGTTGGACGCCTCGACGAAGTCGCTGCTGCACGCCAGCCCGTGCTGACCGCTCGATAATTTAAAAAGTGGCGTAACCGGCCCGGTTGCGATGTTCATTTGCTCTCCTATTCCCGAACTGCCTTGGCACTTGTTCTGGGAACATGAGAAGTGGAAAGTGGTTTACGAGTTGCCGGGAATTCCGGTGGATAGTCATTGAATGAGAGGAAAAGATGTCGGCAGTAATTATTGATGGGAAACAGGTTGCGAAGGATATCCGGGCGGAGCTCGAAGCCCAGGTGCGGCAATTGAAAGCGGAGAAGGGAATTGTTCCTGGTTTGGCGGTGGTGCTGGTGGGTCAGGATCCTGCTTCGCAATCGTATGTTACGGCCAAGGAAAAGGCCTGTGCCGAGATTGGGATCTACTCGGATGACAACCGCCTGCCGGCGGAAACCAGCGAAGCGGAGCTGCTCGCTCTGATCAGCAAACTGAATGCCGACCCGAAGATTCATGGGATTCTGGTGCAGCTGCCTTTGCCGAAGCATATTGACGAATCCCGGGTGATTTTGGCGATTGCTCCGGAGAAGGATGTCGACGGTTTCCATCCGGTCAGTGTTGGCAAGATGGTGATCGGGGAGAAGACTTTCCTGCCCTGCACTCCGCATGGTGTGCTGCAGCTGCTGCTGCGCAGCGGCGTTAAACTCGATGGGGCGGAAGTCGTGGTTGTCGGGCGCAGCAATATTGTCGGCAAGCCGCTGGCCAATCTGCTGCTGCAGAAATCCCCATACGGCAATGCGACTGTGACCATCTGCCATACCCGCACAAAGGATCTCGCTGCCCATACCTTGCGTGCCGATATCGTCATTGCTGCGGCAGGACGCCCGAAAACCATTACTGCCGACATGATCCGCCCTGGAGCGGTGGTGATTGATGTCGGTGTTAACCGGGTTGCGGATGCGTCTGCCAAAAACGGCTACCGCCTGGTCGGGGATGTGGATTATCTGCCGGTTAAGGAAAAGGCTTCACTGATCACCCCGGTTCCCGGCGGTGTGGGTCCGATGACCATAACAATGCTGCTGGCCAATACCGT
Source organism: Lentisphaeria bacterium (assembly GCA_028699735.1). Classification (GTDB taxonomy): domain Bacteria; phylum Verrucomicrobiota; class Lentisphaeria; order Oligosphaerales; family Oligosphaeraceae; genus JAQVUB01. The sequence goes on from JAQVUB010000398.1 coordinate 3,196, forward strand.
CCAGGCTGCCACCATGAGCGCTCATTAGTCAGACAGGTCGGACAGGTCAGACAGGTCGGACAGGTCGGACGGGTCGGACAGGTCAGACAGGTCGGACAGGTCAGACAGGTCGGACAGGTCGGACAGGTCGGACAGGTCAGACAGGTCAGACAGGTCGGACAGGTCAGACAGGTCAGACAGGTCGGACAGGT
>JAQVUB010000022.1 GCA_028699735.1 Lentisphaeria bacterium
CACGAAAAAAAAATCATGGAAGTGGCATTGACTGCGTGTATGCGTCGTTCTTTCCATGTTTTTTTCGGGTCATTTTGCGGTTTTCGTTGTTAAAAAAGACCCTTGACGTATTAGGGTTACGCCACTTTTTAAGCCCCTGCAGCCCACCCATGCCTGATATATTCCAAAACCATCAAGTTCTGCAATTCCCTCTGGTCTGGCACGCCCGCCTGATCGTCCAGGCGGAATTCGCCACCACCCGGGAAGGGATTGAACAAACTTTTGCCGCTATGGGTTTGACCCTGACCGATTTGACGCAAGGCAGTGCCTCTTCCGGAGGCCGCTACTGTACCTGGCAGATCAGTGCAAATATTCCCAATCTCAGCCTGTTCCGCGCAATCAGCAAAGCTCTTGCTGATCTGCCTGGAGTGAAAATGCTGCTCTGAGAGAGTATATTATGTTTTTTATCCGGATACCCGGTATTGTCTGCAAAGGGTCTTTTATTCAGGAGAATCTGGCATGGATTATGTGGCTCAGTTGAAGAATCTTCCGAAAAAACATGAATTTTTTGTCGGTTATGACAGCGATGGCTGCATTTTCGACACGATGGAGATCAAGCAGAAAGAGTGTTTCTGTCCGGCTTTCATCAAGCATTTCAATTTGCAGGCTGCCAGCAAATATGCCCGTGAAGTATGGCTTTTTGTCAATCTTTATTCCAAGACTCGTGGCTGCAACCGTTATCCAGCGGTACAGCGGGCACTGAAACTGATTGGGCAATGGCCGGTTTTCGCAGCCCGCGGCGTTTCCATCAGCAATATCCCGGCGCTGGATACCTGGATCGCGTCCGAGAGCAAACTCGGCATCCCTGCATTGAAGGTAAAAGTGGAAGCCACTCACGATCCGGAATTGACGAAGATTCTGGCCTGGTCGATGGAAGTCGATTCCCGTATCAAAGACATGGTTTTCGGCGTTCCCCCGTTCCCTGGCGTGCGTGAATGCCTTGAAAAAATCCGTGAATCTGCCGACACGATTGTCGTCAGCCAAACTCCCGTCGAAGCGCTTGTTCGCGAATGGCAGGAACACCATATTGACCATCTGGTGAATTTCATTGCCGGGCAGGAAGCCGGTACCAAGACCGAACATCTCGCATTTGCTGCGAAAGACAAGTATGCTCCGGAAAAGATTCTGATGGTCGGCGATGCGCCTGGCGATTACAAGGCCGCCAAAGCCAACAGCGCTCTCTTCTTCCCGATTGTTCCCGGCGAAGAAGAAAAGTCCTGGCAGAATTTCCTCAACGAAGGAATTGCGCGCTTCTTCAATGGCACTTATGCAGGAGCCTATCAGCAGGAGCTGCTCGCTGAATTCGACCGGGCTCTGCCGGAAAACCCCGCCTGGGAAAATGCCTGATTTTATATCGTCAAGAACAACCTTAAAAAACAAAAGGAAGAAACAATGAAGAATGAAGCAGATATCGGTTTGATTGGCCTTGCGGTCATGGGTGAGAACCTGATTTTGAACATGGAAAGCAAGGGCTTCACGGTGGCCTGCTACAACCGCACGGTCAGCAAAGTTGATGCTTTTCTTGCTGAGCGGGCTGCCGGCAAAAAGATTATCGGAGCACACAGTGTCAAAGAGCTGATTGCCAGCCTGAAACGCCCCCGCAAAGTCATGCTGATGGTCAAAGCCGGACAGGCTGTCGATGATTTCATCGAAACCCTGATCCCCGAACTCGAACCAGGCGATATCATTATCGACGGCGGAAACAGCCATTTTCCGGATACTACGCGCCGCACACAATACCTCGAAAGCAAAGGACTGCTCTACATTGGCACCGGCGTCTCCGGCGGTGAAGAAGGCGCCCTGAACGGTCCGAGCATGATGCCTGGCGGCTCAGCGGCAGCCTGGCCGCACGTCAAGGAAATTTTCCAGACGATCTGTGCGCATACGGAATCCGGCGAACCCTGCTGTGACTGGGTTGGCGAAAATGGTGCGGGGCACTTTGTCAAAATGGTGCACAACGGCATCGAATATGGCGATATGCAGATGATCTGCGAAACCTATCATATGATGAAAGCGATCGGCCTGAGCAATGACGAAATGCAGAAGGTCTTCACGGAATGGAATGACAACGAACTTTCCAGCTATCTGATTGAAATCACCCGCGATATTCTCGGCTACAAGGATGAACAGGGCAGCGAAGTCGTCGACCTGATCCTCGATACTGCAGGACAGAAAGGCACCGGCAAATGGACCGCCATCGCCGCTCTGGACGCCGGTATGCCGCTGACCCTGATCGGAGAAGCTGTTTTCGCCCGCTGCCTGTCTGCCATCAAAGAGGAACGCGTCATCGCCAGCAAACTGCTGCCCGGAAAAGTTTCCGCATTTTCCGGCGACCGCAAACAGATGGTTGATGATCTGCGCGTCGCTTTGTATGCATCGAAAATCATTTCCTATGCGCAGGGATATCAGCTGATGATGGCCGCCGCCAAGGAATATGGCTGGAAACTGAATTACGGCGGCATCGCTTTGATGTGGCGCGGCGGCTGCATCATCCGTTCCCGCTTCCTGGGCAAGATCAAGGACGCGTTTGACAACAACCCTGACCTGAAGAACCTGCTGCTGGATCCCTTCTTCAAAGATGTCATGGATCGTTCGCAGGCTGCCTGGCGCCGTGTTGCCGGCACCGCCATCAGCATGGGTATCCCAATGCCCTGCATCAATGCCGCTCTGAGCTATTTCGACGGCTACCGTTCAGACCGTCTGCCGGCCAACCTGCTACAGGCACAGCGCGACTACTTCGGCGCACACACCTATGAACGCGTCGATAAACCCCGTGGCGAATTCTTCCATACCAACTGGACCGGAAAAGGCGGCAACACCACCGCCAATACCTATATCGCCTGATTTTTAACAACGAAAAGACACAAAAAGGCACAAAAAAAATTCATGGCAATACGCTGGTAAACATCAGCACCACTGCCATGAATTTTTTTTGTGCCTTTTTGTGTCTTTTCGTTGTTAAAAAAAGCTATTTCAGTCCGAGGACGTCCTGCATATCGTAGAGGCCGGGTTTTGTTCCGGCGAGGAATTTGACCGCACGGATTGCGCCTTTGGCGAAGGTTTCCCGGCTGGAAGCCTTGTGGGTCAGTTCGACGCGTTCACCCTGTGCGGCAAAAATGACCGTATGGTCTCCGACGACATCGCCGCCGCGCAAAGCATGCATGCCAATTTCTTTTTTGCTGCGGGCACCGACTTGGCCCACCCGGCCATGACGCGTATCTGCGGCATAATCAAGACCGCGGGCTTTCGCCAGAATTTCGCCGAGCCTTTCTGCAGTTCCGGAAGGCGCGTCTTTTTTCTGATTATGATGCATTTCGACGACTTCAATATCGTAATCTTCACCGAGAATCGGAGCCACTTTCGCACATAATGCAAAAAGCAGATTGACACCAATGCTCATATTCGGAGCGCAGACAATATGCGCACCAGCACATGACAAGTCCTGCAGCGTTTTTTTCTGCTCAACACTCAAGCCCGTCGTGCCAATCACCAGATGCACCCCGACAGCGGCAGCCCGGGCGGCAAACTGCAGCGTCGCTTCCGGTGAGGTAAAATCAATCGCCGCATCGGCTTCCGCCAGCACTTTGTCGACATCGCAGCAGATATTCACTCCGCAGGCGCCTTCCCCGGCAACGGTACCGGCATCCTGACCCAGCAACGAGCACTCAGAATATTCGAGCGCCCCGCTCAGAGCCAATTCCGGATCCCTGAGCACCTGCGATACCAGCATCCGCCCCATCCGTCCGGCAGCTCCAACAATGGCAACTTTGATCATAATGCTTTCCCTTCTTCCTGTTCCGTTTCCTTGCGTACCTTAACCTTGCCGGAGCGGATCTGCTCGTAGATATCATAACTTTGCAGGACTTCCACCGCCCGGCTGAGCTGGGGATCCTCCTTGACCTTGTCACCCTCTGCCGCCCGGCTGATACGGAAATAATCCTCACGGGAAATTTCCACGGTGATATCCGGCTGAATTCCCTCGCCATGGATCACCCGACGGCCTGGCGTATAGTATTTGGCCACGGTCAATTTCAGGGCATATCCGCCGGGCAGTTCATGCACCGTCTGCACCGACCCTTTGCCAAAGGTTTTTTCACCCAGCAGCACCGCACGGTTCAAATCCCGCAGACAACCTGCTGTAATTTCCGCTGCACTGGCGCTGCCCCCATTGATCAACAAAATGACCGGACATTTCCGGGGAAATTTGTAACCCCGACGAGTCTTTTCCTGATAATCCGCTGTCTTGTTGCGGCCTTCCACCGAAACAATGACCTGGTCCTGCGGCAGGAAAAAACTGCAGATATCCACCGCCGAATTCAGCAGCCCGCCGGGATTGCCGCGCAGATCAATCACCAGCCCGCTGACCTTCTGCGCTTCGAGTTCCCGCAATGCCTTCTCGACGGCGGCGGCCGTCGGCTCCATGAATTGAATGATACGCAGATAACCGATGTTGGTCTCCGGCAGCACCCGCACGGAACTGACACTCTCCAGCGGAATCAGAGCGCGAGTCAATTCAAAGCGCAATTCCCGGTCTACACCCTCCCGGACAACATAAATCACCACCTTGCTGCCGGTCGGCCCGCGCAGCAGTTTGACTGATTCATCCAGGGTATTGTTTTCCAGACGGGTTTCACCGACCGCAACAATCCGGTCGCCGGTCAGAATCCCGGCCTGATGCGCCGGCGTGCCGTCGATGGTCGAGATGACTGTCAAAAAACCGTCTTCCATGCTGACCGAAATGCCGACCCCGCCAAATTCGCCTTCCGTTTCCTCTTTCAGGATTTGCATATCCTCCGGCGGCAGAAAATTGCTGTAGGGATCGAGGCTCATGACCATGCCGGAGATCGCACCGAGCATCAGATCATCGACCTTGACTTTATCGGCATCAACATAGTTTTTGCGAATCAGCTGCAGGACTTCCATCAGCAGATCAATCTGTTGCAGCACACGATCTGACCCGTCAGCAGCCGCCTCTTTGCTGTACACCCGAAAACCGATGCCAAGATTAATCAGCAAAGCCAGAATAAAAACGAATGAGAAACGTCGGGAGATTTTCATTGTCCGGTATCCTGAAAAACCTGTTTTTTAACAACGAAAAAACACAAAAAGACACGAAATTACCACTGCCCACTGCCCACTGACAACTTATCAGATTTTTCCCATCAGGTATGCCGGAAGTTTGGAAATTTCCATGCGTTCCTGGCTCATTGAATCGCGGTCACGTACGGTAACGGTCTGGTCATTGACACTGTCAAAATCCACAGTCACACAGTAGGGTGTTCCGATTTCATCCTGTCGGCGGTAGCGTTTGCCGATACTGCCGCTGTCATCGTAGTCCGTACGGAAGTAACGGCGAAGGTCCTTCAACAACGGACGAGCCTGCTCTTCGAGTTTCTTGCTCAACGGCAGGATAGCCACTTGAACCGGGGCGACTTTGGGTGGCAGATGCAGAACCACGCGGGTGTCTTCATCTTTGTCCGCCTTTTTGGTCTCCGCGGTATCTTCATCATAGCCATTGCAAAGCAGCATCAGGCAAATTCGATCCAGACCGCAGGAAGTCTCGATAACCGTTGGGAAGAACGATTCCTTGCTATCCTGATCATAGACTTTGCAGTCCTGTTCCTGATGTGAAAATTCGCAATGGCGGGACATATCCCAAGTGCCGCGATGATGGATCCCCTCGATTTCACCCCAGCCAAAGGGGAATTCAAACTCGATATCGACCGCCGCCTTCGCATAATGCGCCAGCTTTTCATGCCAGTGCAGACGCAGCTTGTTCTCCGGGATTCCCAGTACCTGCGTGTAAAAATTCCAGCGCTCTTTGCGCCAGTACTCAAACCAGTCCATCGCCTCTTCGTCACGGCAGAAGAATTCCATTTCCATCTGCATGAATTCCCGGCTGCGGAAGGTAAAGAAGCGGGGATTGATTTCATTGCGGAAAGCTTTTCCGGTCTGGGCTATGCCAAAGGGCAGTTTCTGACGGGTGGCAATGCGCACAATATTGAAATCAACGAAGATGGGCTGACAGGTTTCCGCGCGCAGATACGCAACATGCTCTTCATCGAAGACCGGGCCGACATAGGTCTTCATCATCAAATTGAATTCACGAGGCTCGGTCATACGCGTCGAACCGCAACTCGGACAGACCCCGGGCTTCTCCAGCTGATCCACACGATAGCGCTTCTTGCATTCCAGACAATCCGTCATCGAATCCGAAAACTGATCAACATGTCCGGATGCCCGCCAGACTTCCGGATGGCAGATGATGGTCGAATCCAGACCGACGACATTGTCACGATCCTCGACCATATAACGCCACCAGTTCTGCTCGACCGACCGGCGTAATGGCACCCCGTTGGGCCCGTAATCCCAGAAACCATTAATTCCGCCGTAGATATCCGAGCTCTGGAAAATAATCCCACGGCGTTTGCACAGAGCAACCACCCTGGACATAAGATCAGCTGATACCTGTTCTGCCATGTCATATCCTTCTTATAGGTGCTTCAAACCTTACGCGTTTTACAACCGAAACGCTTTCCGTAAAAAGAATAACATACCACAGAAATCAGCAATGGACAATCGAAAACGTAACACAACATGGTTATGGTTATCAACTGCCATTGCGTGCTTTTCGTTGTTCAAAAAGAATTCCTCGTTTACCAGCATCTGATATGTTCCATGCAAAACCCACCTGTACTTCCCATACAAGCCCTTCTTATCCGAGAGCCTTGGTGAGTCCGGAGATACGCTGGGTGGGGCGTTGCAGGGCAGCTTTGAGGACTTCCGGGGTGGCCCACATGCGGAATTTGAGCTCGGTGCGGGTAAGTCCGGTGTAGACCAGTTCGCGGCTGAGCACGAGGTTGTCGGTTTCAGGCAGCACCATCAGCACCTTGGCATATCCGGAACCCTGGGATTTGTGGATGGTCATCGCATATACCGGCTCATGCGGAGGCAAAGCCGCCAGGCCGAAAACGAGGAATTCCGGGACATCGTTACCGGGCGCCTTTTCAGGATTCTGGAAAAACACCTGCCGGTCGATGACAATGCCGATATCCCCATTGTTGAGGCCGCTGGCTCGGTCATTTTCCAGGATCATCAAGGGGGTGCCATCCGCATATAAAGGGATTCCCAGGATATTGATGGCAAGCCGGTTCAGATTGATCACGCCATATTCGCCATCCCGGTTGCCGGCCAGAATCTTAAAGGAGTTGGCCAGCTGAAAAAAGGCAACTGGATCCGAAAGCCGGGACCAGCTCTGCAAGCCCCACGCACTGAATAAATCTTCGAGCTCAGCTGCGAGTTTTCCACGCGCCGGCAAGACGCTGACCTTGAACTCAGCGCCATCCTGGCCAGGCAGAGCCTGCAATGAATACAACTCATCGGCAAGGAGGCTCTGATCCACATCCGGCGAAACAATGCGTTCGGCAACCTGAATCAGAGCCGCATTGTTTGCGGTACGCCGGTTCTTATGTAATGTCGCAATCGAATTCCGCACTGCCGGGCTGTTGCAGATATCAGCAAATACACTGCCGATCTCGACGCTGGAGAGCTGATTGCGATCCCCAAGCAGCAACAGCCTGGCACCGGGTTTCAACGCATCAATCAGCATGGCCATTGCCGGCAGAGAAAGCATCGATGCTTCGTCAATGACGACAAAATCCGCCGGCAGGGGATGTTCCCGGTTGTACCAGGGGCGCACTGCCTCGGGATGATGCCCGATCAGAGAATCCACCGTCTGCGCCTGCAATTCGAGCAGGCGGGCTGTGACCGCCTCCGGCAGATGCAGCTGCGGCACTCCACTGCTAATGGCTTCCTGCATGCGTGCTTTGGCTTTACCGGTGGGCGCGGCCAACGCAATACGGTATTCCGGATGACGCTGCAAAAGCAAGCCCAGGATGACGGCCAGTACCGTCGTTTTTCCGGTGCCGGGGCCCCCGGTGATGATGGCAAAGCGCCGTTTCAACGCCAGGGCAACGGCTTGCTGCTGATAATCCGGTGCATCTTCCGAATTCCGAAAATAATCATGAGCAACCCGGATTTCCTCTGGGCGGAGCAGATCTTCCTCTGCCTCGATACTCTGCCGTATCCATTGTGCAATATCCTGTTCGCAGGCATAATACCGGTGCAGATAGATCCGGTTGCCTTCATCCAGCCAAATCAGCGGAGTCTTGCGCTCGAGCTCCTGCGCAAACAACTGCGGAAACTCTGCGGCCAGACCGCGCACTGCAGCCGCCAGATCATCTGCAGAGAGCTTCTGCAAAGTCGCTCGCAGGGCGCTTTCGTCGGCACCGGTTTCCCGGAGAATGCGCAAGCGGGTTTTCTCCTGATCAAGGGTTTTCAGCGTATTTTGCCGCCAGAGTTTCAGATCCAGACAGCTGTGTCCCTCGTTGATCTGGCGCAGCAGCAGAGCCCCCAGTATAGAGAGCAAGTGCACTTCCGTGCCGGCAACACGGCAGAGAAAACGCCCGAATTCCCGCTCAATGGCAGTGAAATTCAGTACCCTCTGCAATGCCTTTAAATAATCCTCAGTCATGCTATACCATCACCTGAACCTTTGCCCATTGCCCGCAATTCTCATAATGTATCACAGAACTACTATGATGACTAAAACTTGGGCTTCCCTTTTATGATGACCCGGAAACTTGATGACTTGCAGGAATCAGTAATACGTCTGTAAAACTGGTACAGGAGAAATTCTTTTTTAACAACGAAAAGCACGAATCGACCCGAAAAAATTCCACTTTCACCCAACTTCACTGACGTATTCCTTTTGGACTGCTTCGAATCACATTTCCTGGCAGATGGTTTGTCAATTCGGAAATGGGGCATTATATTATCCGATCTGTTTTTTTCTTGAATTAATAATTCAGCTCGATAAGGAAAGGATCTGATCATGAAACGGACTTACCAACCCCATAGCATTCCCCGCAAACGGAAACTTGGTTTTCGCGCCAGAATGGCCACCCGCCACGGACGCAAGATTCTGTCGAACCGTCGTCGCATTGGCCGCAAACGTCTGGCTGCCTGAGATTAGTGTTGCGGCACGACAGCATGCCCTGCCGCTCACGCTCTGTTTTCATGTCTGAAACTTCTGCAAGCAACAAAAAGCAAAAAAGTTCTGCGTTTGGCAGGCAGGCTCGCTTATCTTGTTTTCGCGATCTGCAGCTGGTCAAAAACAGTGAACTCAGTCAGACCGGTAAATTTTGCATAGTTGTGGTATTGAAAACGCCGCCCGACGGTCAACGGAGGGTGGCGTTTTTAATTTCACGCCGGTATGATCGTCTGGCTGTGCGTCGAAACCGCGCCCGGCGCATTTTCCGCGAAGTCTTTCACCAGATTTACGAAGAGCTCTCTCCCGTCTGGATGCTGTTCATTCCACGCCGTAAAATGGGCAATGCAAAAATGCCGGAAGTGCTTGCCGAAGTCCGGCAGATGGCCGGGCGATTGCAGCTCTGGAAAACGTAAGCAGCTGTCTGCAGGGCCATGAATATTTTTCAGAAAATTCTGCTTGGGCTGATTGGTTTTTACCGGCGCTGGCTGAGCATATTGAAGCCGTCCTGCTGCCGGTTTCAGCCGAGCTGTTCGGAGTATGCCCGTCAGGCAGTCATCCGTCATGGCTGTTTTCGCGGCATTTTGCTGAGTCTCTGGCGCGTGGCGCGCTGTCACCCCTTTTATCATGGGTCTGTGTATGATCCCGTACCAGGCACCGAAACGGACAAATCACATGAACAACCAACAAAAATATGATCCGATCACCATTGGCGGCGTTGTTGCCTGCTTTGCCGCCTTCCTGCTGATCATCTGGTATAATACAACCAAGACCCCGCCAGTGCCACAGCAAGCGCTTCAGCCGGTTGTCTCTTCCCCTGCAGCGGATGAGAATCGTGTTGCTGCCGAACAAATTCCGCAGGAAGCAAAGAATCTGCCGTTATTAAACAGTGTGCAACCGGAAACTGCAGGAGTTCCGGCTCCCTATGACCCGCTGCAGGCGGCTCCTTTGCCACAGCAGGAACCCGTTTTCATCGAAATAGCTGGGCAGCTCGAGGCCAGTCTCGATCCTGCCGGCGGCGGAATCACCAGCGTGCTCCTGGAAAAACATTTTTTGCACAAGGGACGCGACAAACAGGACAATGGCAAAAAGGTTGTTCTGGGCCATTATGATTACCCGTTCCTGGCTTTAAACAGCAGCGCCGCCGGATGGAAGCTCCTGCCAGGCGAAGCAGTCCGCGAGAGCGATTCCAGTATCCGCCTCGCTCGTGCCAGCAGTGATGGCAATTTTCTGGTGACGGAAATCTGGCGTCCGGTGGCCGGTTCAGAATATGAATTCAGCTATCAGGTTACCGTCAAAAACCAGACTCAGGCAGCATTGTCAGTATCGCAGCTTCGTCTTGAAAGCGGGGCTCTTCCTGCATCTCTTTCGGACAAGCGGAAAGCTGGTATAGGCGAGGCTTTTGGAGGGGTATCCTTTGCCGATTCTTCTTCCGGAAAGGTTCGGACGCTGAAGATGAAGGAAGTCAGCAAGAAGATGACGCTTGAAAAACAAGCTGCACTTGCAGTGACTCCGGCCGCTTGGCTGGCTGTCCATTCTAAATATTTTCTCTTCTATGTTCGTCTTAACAATGGAGACAGCTTTAGTGGTCTGGAGGCTAATGCGGTTCCCGGAATGCTGGACGGTCTGGTCAGCAGCAACGAAGCGCCCCGGATGCATGCCAGAGGGATTCTGCCGTCAGTCAGCCTGGCTGCGGAGCAGGAAGTCACCTGGCAGTTTACGGCTTACTGCGGAGCAAAGGATATCCGGCGTCTGCATGCGATTGGCGGCAATCTCGATGACATCATGGAGATGGATCGCTTTTTCTTCTGGAATTTTTCCTGGATGGGCTGGCTGAGCCGGATTCTGCTGGCTGGCATGGTTTGGATCAGTCAGCTGTTTCCGCCCAGCATTGGCTACGGCATGGGCATTGTCGGGGTGACGCTGGTGGTCAAACTGCTGTTCTGGCCGCTGAATCACCGCAGCACGGTTTCGATGCGGAAAATGTCGGCGCTGAGTCCGGAGTTGAAGAAACTTCGTGAGAAGTACAAGGAAGACCCGCAGAAGATGTACCGCAAGCAGCAGGAGCTGTTCAAGGCGAACAAAGTCAGCCAGCTGGGCGGTTGTTTGCCGATGTTCTGCCAGATTCCGGTGTTTTTTGCTTTGTTCAACACCTTCCGCAATGCCATCGAGTTGCGTCACGCCGGCTTCCTCTGGGCCGTCGATCTGTCGATGCCCGATGATCTTTTTTTCAGCCTGTTCGGGCTGCCCATCCGCCCGCTGGCACTGCTGATGGGGGCTACGATGTATCTGCAGCAGAAGCTGACCCCCTCTCCGGATCCCAACCAGGCCAAAATGATGAATATGATGTCTCTCGTATTCATCTTCATGTTTTACGGCATGCCCTCCGCCCTGACCTTGTATATGACCGTCAATCAGTTGCTGTCCATCGTGCAGATGCTGCTGATCCGACGGCTGGAAGACAAAAAAGGGCAAAGCGGCAACGCCATCGTCATACCCTGATGACATGCTCTACGAAATAAACTGCAAGTACGGAGAAGACAAGATCATGATGAAACCGGATGAACTGGAAACAAAAGCAACGACCGCTTTGACAGAAATGGTACGGCTTCTGGGAATTGATGCTGAAGTCAGCGCCGGTGTGATTGAGGAGAACCGCCTGAAGCTCTGCCTGAACTCCGGGGAAGCAGGACGCCTGATCGGTCGCAAGGGACAAAGCCTGGAAAGCCTGGAATTGCTGCTGAACCGGATTTTGAAATGCGCGGATGAGGACAATCCATGGGTGCCGGTCGAGGTCGACGGATATTCGACTGGTCGCACAGGCGGGGATGGCCCCCGTCACCGTGGTGAAAATGTGGATCAGGAGCGTTTTGAGTGTCTCGCCAGTGATACTGCCAAAGAAGTCAAACGCTGGCAGAAAGAAAAGAAAATCGGCCCGTTTTCACCTGCAGAACGTCGCATCATTCATCTGACCCTGCAGGATGACGAAGAAGTGCTGACCGAAAGTGAAGCTGTCCCCGGCGAAGCCGGACGGAAATACGTCATCGTCCGCATGAAAAAGTAAGCTGTTTTTTACAACGAAATACACAAACTGACACGAAAAAAATTCATGGATAGTTCAACGCATGGAAAGCAGTTAACGCTCCTTCCATGAATTTTTTTCGTGTCAGTTCGTGAGTTTCGTTGTTAAAGTAGGGATACTGGCATGCCTTTTTCTCCGGAAATTTTATTGCAGTATTATGAGCGGATGCATCTGATCCGTTTTTTCGAGCAGAAACTCGCCGATCTTTTTTCACAGGGTCTGCTGGGGGGCACCTCGCATTTCTGCATTGGGCAGGAAGCCTGTGCAGTCGGGGTGCTCAGTGCCGCAAAATCAGACGACTGGGTGATTTCCAATCACCGCGGGCATGGCCATTTGCTGGCTCGAGGACTCGACCCCGACCGCGTCATGGGCGAACTGCTCGGTAAACTTAATGGTTACTGCGGAGGACGAGGCGGCTCACAACACCTCTGCAGCATGCAAGATTATTTTCTCGGCACCAATGGCATCACCGGCGGCGGCATTCCGATCGGTACCGGCGCTGCTCTGGCACTGAAATATCGCGGCGAAACAAAAGTCGCCATCGTCTTTTTTGGCGACGGTGCCAGCAACCAGGGGACTTTCCATGAAAGCCTGAATATGGCTTCCCTGTGGAAGTTGCCAGTCCTCTATGTCTGTGAAAACAATCGCTACGGTATGAGCAACCCAGTCGAGAAGGCCTGTGCCGGCGGCAGCGTCGCAGCCAGAGCTGGAGCCTACTGTATTCCAGCGGCCAACGCCGATGGCCTCAAGGTCAGTGAAGTCGCCCGTGCAACAGCTGATGCCCTGGATAAAATTCGTGCCGGGGAAGGCCCCTATCTTCTCGAGTTGCAGACCTACCGGTTTTGCGGTCACTCGAAAAATGATCCTCGAGTTTATCGCAGCCGTGACGAGGAGGAGCAGATGCAGGCTCGTGACTGCCTGCTGAACTGCCAGCAGGAACTGATGCAGGCCGGGGTCGAGCAGCAAGCTATCCGGCAGGCGGAGGAAAGGGCTCGTCAACGCATCGAAGAAGCCGCGCAAAAAGCTCTACAGGCACCAGCCGGCGGGCGTGAACACGCTCTGGGAGCTGTCTATGCCTGAAGCCGTCAAAAACCTTTTTTATTCTCAGGCGGTCAATGCCGCTCTTGATGAAGAGCTCGCTCGCGATCCAAATGTCTTTCTGCTCGGTGAAGATATCGGCCTGTATGGCGGTGCCTTCGGTGTCACCCGCGGCCTGTTTGAAAAATATGGTGCGAAACGGCTCCTGGAAACACCGATTTCCGAGAACAGTTTTACCGGGGTTGCGGTGGGCGCGGCCATGCTGGGGCTGCGTCCGGTTGTCGAAATTATGTTCATGGATTTTCTGGCTCTGGCGCTGGATCAGTTGCTGAACAGCGCCGGAAAATTGCATTATATGTACGGCGGACAGGTTAAGGTACCGCTCGTTTTGCGCACC
>JAQVUB010000023.1 GCA_028699735.1 Lentisphaeria bacterium
CCTCCCCATAAAGGAGTCCGTGTCAACGGCACCGTTAGCTGGCCAGCCAGAGCCAGCACCAATCCCGCGAATGTCATCGTAACTGGCTCGCTCAACCGGACGAGTGTCGCGATAAGCCGCATTACGGAATCCACTCGGCCAAGTGCCCATTACCAGCGCCCATTGCTTCTGGGTTATCTCAAAAACACCGATATAGAAATCCTGTGTCAGGGTCACCTGATGCTGGGTTTCGCTGCCCAACCTTCCCAATTCACCTGTGGGCGACCCCATCATAAACGTTCCAGCGGGAATGCGCCGCAACACTAACTTGGTGGTTTTGTACTCGTCAGTCCATCCGCCGGCGGGAGGGGCAGTGAGTATATCAATCGGGTAGCTTCTGGCAGATGGCCCGCCTGACAAATCAATTACCAAGTATTCGCCGTTGAGCGGGGCAACCTCGCCATGTTGTTCAGGCCAATACAGATAATAACCTGAACCACTACCCATATTCTTTCTGGGATAAAGATTTTGACCATCCCAACCCCAGGCAATGGCGTCATCGCCATTCAACAAGCTGTCTGTTATTGGCCCGACAAAATTCCATCCCTTATTGAGGTTTGCAGCATAATCAAAGTTTTCAGGTGAAGTGCCGGCAAGAGTGATTGTTTCTGCTGTCTGACAATAAATCCAGCAGGCTTGTGTCGGTGTTAAATTGCCATTGAAAACGTAGGCATTGCCAGTTGGAGAAAGGGTCATTGCCTTCTTTGTATATAGAAGTTGTTGAGACTTTTCAGTAAGTGTAATATTGATACTGATGAGATTCCAACCGATATGAAGTGAATATGAGTAGGAATACACTGCTCTAACCGTCAATGCCCCCATGATATTTTGAAAATCGCAATCCCATTGCACAAAAGACCAACCAAGTTCTGTGGCCAACAGTGGTTCTTCTGCCGCTTGGCCTTCTCTCACTGACTGCTGCAATTCTCCACCGCCAATGCGAGTGCCGTGTTCGCCTAAATCGAATGTTACGGAATAGGTAGTGACTATCCATTGCGCCACGCAGGCCAGGCCATTCAGAGGCATCTTTGCCGGAACCGCCGGCTGCCAGCCGGTAAACGTGTAGCCCGCTTTGGTCGGGTTGGCCGGAGCCGTCACCGCCGAGTTGTAGTCCGCAGTGATGGGTGCCACGGCGGTGCCGCCATTCGAGTCGAAGGTGATCGTATACTGATTGGCTTTCCATTGCGCTACACATGTGGCACCGTTGATGGGCATCTTCGCCGGAACAGCCGGATTCCAACCGGTAAACGTATACCCAGCTTTGGTCGGGTTGTCGGGTGGGGTAATCGCAGAGTTGTAGTCCTGGGTGATGGGTACCACAGCTGTGCCGCCATTCGAATCGAAGGTAATCGTGTATTGCCTGGCAGCCCATTGCGCTACACATGTGGTACCGTTGATGGGCATCTTTGGAGGAATGGCCGGATTCCAACCGGTAAACGTGTACCCGGCTTTGGTTGGGGCAGCGGGTGGTGTTATCGCCGAGTTATAGTCCTTGGTGATTGGTGCCACAGCTGTGCCGCCATTCGAATCGAAGGTGATCGTGTACTGCCTGGCACCCCATTGCGCTATGCAGGTCAGACCATTCACTGGCATCTTTGCCGGAACTGCCGGATTCCAACCGGTAAACGTGTATCCCGCTTTGGTTGGGGCAGCGGGTGGTGTTATCGCCGAGTTATAATCCTTAGTGATGGATGGCACAGAGCTGCCGCCATTTGAATTGAAAGTGATCGTATATTGGTTGGCTTTCCATTGTGCTACGCAGGTTAGACTATTCATGGGCATCGTTGGAGGAATCGCCGGACTCCAACCGGTAAACGTGTACCCCGCTTTGGTCGGGGCAGCGGGTGGTGTTATCGCCGAGTTATAATCCTTAGTGATGGATGGCACAGAGCTGCCGCCATTTGAATTGAAAGTGATCGTATATTGGTTGGCTTTCCATTGTGCTACGCAGGTTAGACCGTCCAGGGGCATCTTTGCCGGAACCGCAGGATTCCAACCGGTAAACGTGTACCCGGCTTTGGTTGGGGCAGCGGGTGGTGTTATCGCCGAGTTATAGTCCTTGGTGATTGGTGCCACAGCTGTGCCGCCATTCGAATCAAAGGTAATCGTGTACTGGTTGACCTTCCACTCTGCTACGCATGTTTTACCATTCAAGGGCATCGTCGCAGGAACTGCGGGATTCCAACCGGTAAACGTGTATCCCGCTTTGGTCGGGTTGGCTGGAGGTGATACTGCCGCGTTATATTCCTTGGTGATAGGCGCCACAGCTGTGCCGCCATTCGAATCGAAGGTGATCGTGTACTGCCTGGCACCCCATTGCGCTATGCAGGTCAGACCATTCACTGGCATCTTTGCCGGAACTGCCGGATTCCAACCGGTAAACGTGTATCCCGCTTTGGTCGGGTTGGCTGGCGCGGTAATCGCAGAGTTGTAGTCCTGGGTGATTGGTGCCACAGCTGTGCCGCCATTCGAATCGAAGGTAATCGTGTATTGCCTAACAGCCCATTGCGCTACGCAGGTCAGGCCATTCAGAGGCATCTTCGCCGGAATCGCCGGACTCCAACCGGTAAACGTGTACCCAGCTCTGGTCGGGTTGGCTGGCGGTAATACTGCCGAGTTATAGTATTTGGTTATAGGCGCCACAGCTGTGCCGCCATTCGAGTCGAAGGTAATCGTGTATTGGCTGGCAGCCCATTTTGCATATAGGGTGAGAGAGGCGTTGTTAGTATAACTTCCCCCTGCTACATAATTGTTCCCAGAACCATCCGGGGATGTATTCCAACCAACAAATGCATAACCGCTCTTGGTGAGATTACCGGAATTCCCCTGCAAAGTTAAGGTGATATTGTGGAGCTTTGCCTGTGGAGCCGGAGCCGAACCACCTGTCGCGCCATTGGCAAGGTAACCGACAGGATAGGTGCGGGGGGTATATATGGCTGTTGCAGAATAACTGATTAGCATTTGGAAGGAAACCTGTTTTTCACCAGCAGGCTTATCGTTGCTTGCGACTCGCCACCTTTCGAAAATATATCCTTGCGGGTCAGTCGCTGGTGCCTGTAAAGTAACCCACTCCGCTTGTACACATGTCTTGTTGTATGGCGTTGTGCCGCCATGCCCGGTTGGGCTGGATATTACTACGTTTGATGCCCCAGATGACGATACTGACAAGGGATAGGTTATTGTGACATAGTTTGCTGTGATGACCCCATTGCTTTTAACGTTAAACCTTATGTTGCGATCTTCGCTTTGTACTGCACCAGACCAATGAGAAAAAATTTTGTTTCCTACAGTAAGGGGAGCCTGCAGATTGACAGATGTATCATAGAGTATAGATGATATTGTATAATTTGTGATTCCTTTATAAATGTTGTATATGCTTTCGATTTGTACATTGGTTGCTCCGGAAGATTTGACTGATAGTTCAAAAACTGAAGGTTTGTAGTTTGCAACAACCTCTTTGTCGTTATTCATATTAAAATTTATCGTGCGGTTATTGCTGCTAACTGCACCTGACCAATGGGAAAAAGTCGTGCCTCCAACAGTCGCCGGCGCTGTCAGGCTTACGGATGTCCCTGAATACAGGGGCATTTTCCAATACTCCGTGGTTCCTCCATGCTCAGTTGAACTGGAAATGGACACATTTGATGCCCCGGATGAAGTTACCCGCAGATAGTACGATGGTGGAACAACAGAAATATTTTTGGTGGCAGTGATGTCGTCCCCGCCACCCGAAACTGTAATTCTAACTGGCTCAACACCAGAAGCCGACAAGGTGTACAATTTGCCGTTGTTCACCCCGAAGTAGTGTTTATTTGAATCAGTTTTCCAGTACACTTCATCGGTGACGTCGCGCCATTTGCTGCTGTCATTTACTGGGTAGTATTTTGCCGTGCATTGATACTGCGTTGTGGCGTTTGGTGGAACCTCGCTCGGACCAGTGATAACAAACTCTTGAGGATGAATCAAAAGAGCTGCAGCAACTACATATACAGTGCCACTTTCCCAAACAAATCGCATATGTATTTTTCCGTCTGGTTGACGGAAGTCTCCAACTTTCAAATAATGAATAGTATTCTTCCACCCTGAATTATCTATCCAGCTACCTTCTTTTTTGGCAAATAAATAAGGCTGCCAAGTTTTATCCGAAGCCTTCTTTAACTCTATCCAAACTAAAGAATCACCTTCAAGATATACGGCATATGTTGGTGAAAAATAATAGCTGGTAGGTGCTGACGAAGCGTTTCCCAAATTGAGACGGTATTCAACATTGGTACTACCTAACCCAAGAAATGGCTTTTCCAATCTAGCGCTAGTGTTGGAAATCACCACGTTACCATTTTCTTCATACCAATCCTTACCCGAGATATAATCCTGAGGATATAAGGTATATAGCCAAAGGTAATCTCCTCCGCATAAGCCAATTTGTCCATTAAGAATTACAGTCAAAAGTAAAAGTGGAAGATACGTTATTTTTGTATTGATGAGTCGTTTCATGATGGCATTTATTCTTGTAAAAAAACCGCATCTTTCCAAGAAAGAACATAGTTGTTTACTCAAAAGCATCTGCTTCCAAAAATTAAAAATATTCATGCCTTTTCCCTTTTAAAAAGTGTCATACATGTTTAATTCCGCGACTGAAAATGTCTGAAAACCACCTTACATTTCTTAAGCAGAAATGGGACTGATTTGGGACCGAAATGAATATCTGTTACATTGAAAGGGCAGTTTTGCCACGACTGAATTTGGCATATTGAAAAGATTATCTGTTGTTTGCCGAAAGTCAAACTGGGAATCAAAAATACTTTAGAAAAAATAGATAGTAGGGATTTATCTGTCTTGCAAACAGGGAACAAAAAACGTGGAGCGACTTTCCCCGAACCGGTGACCGGTCTCAGTATTTGGCATAGATGCAAACCAAGACCACAGCTTTTAGCCCATCAATTATACCACTGAGTTCGGACAGCGTATAAAGCTATCTTGCCAAAATAGCATAATACCGTTAATAGCATCTCCAATCCCGTCAATCTCGTCCGCCGAGGTCGGCGGGATTTTTTTTTTGCTTTTTTTGCGGCAGTGGTGACAAAGAGACCTGTAATTTCGCTTTACGACAGTGGACAGGCAATCCGGCAGGTCCGGTTGACAAAAAATCCTTAACAAAGGACCACTGCAATGAGCATTCCCACTCTCACGATCCCGGCCGCAGAATATCACGCGGCCTCCCGCCGCGGCGAGTACATGTCCAGCCATCTGCTGGCCGACTTCCGCGAATCCCCTGCGCTCTACCGCAAGAAGATCGCCGGTGAGGTGGCGGACAGCGAATCTCCCGCCCTGGCTTTGGGCAGAGCCACACACTGCCTTATTCTGGAAGGACGCATGGCTTTCGACGAACAGTATGTCGTCTCGGACGGTCCGGTGAATGCCAAAACTGGCGAGTCCTTTGGCCGGGCGACCAAGGCTTATGCCAAATGGCTGTCCAGCCAGGACCGCGAGGTAGTCTCCAGCTACGATTATGGTTTCATGCTCAAGCTGCAGAAATCGGTCTGGCTGCATGATGGCGCCTCGACGCTCTTGGACAAAGGCTGGGCAGAAGGTGTGATCCGTACAGAATATTGCAAGGTACCCTGCCAAATCCGCATGGATTGGTTCTCCCCAGAACACGGTCTGGTCGACCTCAAAACCTGTGATTCCCTGAAATGGTTCGAGAGCGACTGCCGGCGCTACGGCTATATCCAGCAAATGGCCTTCTATCATGCCATCATCCGCGAAGTTTCCGGCGAAAGTGTCCCGGTCTACCTCATTGCGGTGGAGAAAAATGAACCGTTTGCGACCGGTGTCTGGCATCTCTCCGATGAGGTTCTGACCCAGGCGGAAGAGATAAACACTGCAGCGCTGGCCCGCTACCGCAAATGCTTGAAAACAGATGCATGGCCGACCGGCTATGAGGAAGTCCGCATCATCTCCACCCTTTAAACCCCATATCATAAGGAAAAAAACATGCCACCACTCGACACCATCCAGAAAGGCAAAGAAAACAAGCCGCCCAGACTACTCATTTATGGTCAAGAAGGCGTAGGAAAAGCTCAACCTCTGGACGCAAGAGTCCTCACCCCGGCAGGCTTCGTCCCGATGGGCGAAATCCAGGTCGGAAGCGAGATTATCGGAAGCGATGGGAAGCCCCACAAAGTCCTCGGCATCTACCCGCAGGGCGAAAAGGAGGTGTTCCGCGTCACTTTCCGCGACGGCTGTTCCACCGAATGCTGCGACGACCATTTGTGGTTCACTCAGACCCGTGGCGAACGGGACAGGAAGTATCCAGGCTCTGTCCGCACTCTCCGCACAATCAGGAACAGCATCCGCTACGGCACTCACTTCAACCATGCCGTTCCACGCGTTGCCCCCGTGGAATTCAAGCGAAACGAAGCCCTGCTCCTCAAGCCCTGGCTTCTCGGAATCTATCTGGCGGAGGGCTGTGCAGGCAGTTGCATCACCAATCCGGAAAAGGACATCCAGGAGAAAATCATCGCCAGTATTCCCGATGGAGACAAGGGGACTGTCCATGAGGATGATGTCAAGATTACAAAGGCAGTCAACAGCTCGAATATCCCCAGCCGTTTCCGTGCCGCACTGCGTGAACTCGACTTGGAGGACAAGATCAGCGACAGCAAGTTCATCCCCGGGAAGTACCTCTATTCCAGCGTTGCCGACCGCCTGGACCTGCTCCAGGGTCTCTGCGATGGCGATGGCTATGTAGTAAAACCCGGCAGTGTCGAAATCTGCACCGCCAGCCCGCAGATGGCGAAGGATATCATGTTCCTCATCCGTTCCCTCGGCGGCTCTGCGGTCTGCACCAAGCGCCCCGGCAAATACCGCAAGGATGGCGTAGTGCATATTGTCAAGGACTCACATCGCATCTACGGGGTATTCACCAATGGTCTCGTCCCTGTGGCATCCAAAAAGCAAACAGGAAAATGGGGTGCGCCGGAATGGATGATACGCAACAGGAATTCCTGCAGGCGGTAGGCAATCCTGCTCTGTGACCACGGTTTTAAGGAGAAAATGACTTCTCTGATTTTGATAAAAACGAGGTCGTTGGGGTGTGCACCTGGTTCAACCCTGGGGGTGTGGACTTTTGACCACAAGGTAGAGAGAAATTTGAGAATCGAGGCTCCAAAAACGCAAAAAACCGCTTTCCAGGAGTTCTCCGGTGAGGCGGCTTTGAACGATGTTGAATTGCCGTAAGTACCGGATGTGTCGGCACTTGTGCGGCACAAAAAAAGACCGGCAAAGTGTGTGGACTTTACCGGTCATATTGTTGTTTGAAAACGATGCCCGCCTCCGCTCGCTGAAGCGAGCTGCGGCGTGGCATTTTTTCGCAAGCGAAAAAATGGTGGAGCATATCGGGCTCGAACCGATGACCTTCTGCATGCCATGCAGACGCTCTAGCCAACTGAGCTAATGCCCCATGTAAAATAAAAAAACGGGTGTTTTTTGAACAACGTTAATAATATATGCCGATTGGGGAAAAAATCAAGAAAAGATGTGCTATTTTTATAGGAGGGTCTCAAAAAAGATGCAATGCGTCAGTGAAACTGTGTGACAGTGGTCTTTTTTTTACAACAAAAGACACAAAATGACCCGAAAAAATTTCATGGGAAGTACGACGCATGCTAGCAGTCAACGCCGCTTCCATGAAATTTTTTCGGGGGCGTTTCGTGCGTTTCGTTGTTCAAAAAGAATTTTTCTGTTAGCAGATTTACTGACGTATTACAAAAAGATTTTTTCATGACCGGGCGGAAGCCGGGTATTGTATTCAATCAGCAAAAGGAGCAAGCGGTATGAACAGGCAGGTTTTTTTCAGATTTTTTCTGGTTTTGGCTTTGGTGGGGTTAGTATCTGGAGTGTGTGCGGAAGGCGCTGGCTTGAAGAAAAAAGAGAAGAAAGAGGGAAAGGACAAGGAGAAAGCCGAGCTTGTGAACAAGGAGGAGGGCAAGGCGCTAGGTCCGGCTCTGGGCAACAAGGATGAGCGTGAGGACGATCTTTTCAAGGGTTTGCCAATACCGGAGAAGCGTCCGAAAATTGATGAAGTCCGCATGGACACTGCGAAGAAGCGGTATGCTGGGCTGGTGGAATTGTATGATGATCTTGGTGGCTTGATGCGTGAGCGTCATTTTCTGTTGCAGGAGACGGATGAAAAGCAGGCCCGCAAGCAGAAACGAGAGCTTGAAAAACTGGATAAGGAGATTTTCAAGCTGAAGAAAGAACTGGTCAAGGAGGCGAAGAAGCTGCGTCGTCCGCTGGATCGGAAGCTGGAAGGTTATCTGAAAGAGAAGGAAGCGCACGATAAAAAAGTGGAAAGTGCGGAAAAGGGGGGCAGTGATAAGCGAGTACAGAAGCTGGCTCAGGAATTTGCCAGAAAAGGGACGCGTATCGAGGATACCCAGACGCAAATCGACAGCATCAATTATTTCCTGTTCTGGGATGAATTCGTGAAATAATGGGAGTTTTTAAACAACGAAAAAACACGAAAAGGCACGAAAAATTATTAGAGGTTGTTGCTTTGACGGATGAGCCTGCATGCGGGATTACGGTTTGCATTCAGGCATGCGATAGCTGGTACCTACTGTTTTACTGTAGGAATGTTCCTTCGGCGAGGAAGGCGGGCTGATGGTTCAGATTTCCGCAGATCAGGAAATTGGATTCGGAGCAGGTGCCGCCGATATCGAGGGGGGCATCCGGAGGGACGCTGAGCTGATAATTGAGTTGCAGTTCGGCGGGATATTTTCCTGGCCCCAGGAAATTCTGCACGAAAGCGGCATATTCGGCATTATTGAGGTGTTGATTGATATCGAGCATGGATTCCTGTATCCGGTAGAGTGAACAGGATTCCATGGTTTTGGGCGGGTGGATTTTATCAAGCGTCGGGAAAGCAATATCGCGGTCGGCGTTATCGGGCATGATTCCGGCCAGTTCACGCGGTGCATTGAGTATTTTCAGGTTATCGAGTTCCAGCAGGAGCCAGCAGCTGGTAGCGGCACCGAAGAGCTGGTCATGCTGATCATAGAAGCGGAATTCGCGTCGTGCGAAGAGTCGGTCGAAGCCCATTGGGTATGTCAGGATGCGGAATGGTTCGCAGATGCGGGGATATTTGCTGATGCGCATGCGGATGCGTGAGAGCATCCAGGCGCGGCCCTGTTTTTGCAGGCTGGTCATGCCGACGCCAAGACGTTCTGCGTGATTGCCGGCGATATCCTGGGCATAATCAAACAGGGCACGTAATTTCAGAAAACCGGAGCGGTCTCCTTCGCTGTAACGGACAGTATGTGATTCCTCGTAAGTTTTCATGGCAGGGGGAAGTTTTTAACAACAAAAGACACGAATGGGCACGAAAAATAACCCTGACATTCGTGTCCTTTCGTGTCTTTCGTTGTTAAAAAAGCTCAGAGTTCTCCGTTCAATTCGCGGTCGAGCAGGTTGCTCAGGGCATCGATCTGTCCGGCAACTGAACTGCGCAGCTTCTGCAGATCCTTTTCGATTTCACTGCCAGGGAGGGTATTGAACAGCTCCGACAGATCGGCATTACTGAGTGTCGAAATGGGCAGTGGTGCGGGGGAGGCGAGGAAATGTCCCTGATCGGCTCCTGCGGTGAAAGTGTCGGCAAATATCTGACTTTGCACAGAAGCAGACAAAGGTGCCGGCATACCGGAAATGCGGGATTTCACCACCGGGCCAAAAGGTGCGGCCACTTTAAAGATCAGAACCAGCATTGCAGCGATGGAGGCGGTTTTCCAGGTAAAGTTCCAGCAGATCATTCCCCAATGCGGTTTTGTTTTTGGCTGATAGAGTTGTCGCACCGTTTCTACGAGTCGAGTATAATCCTTGTGGGAGATATGCTGGCGTTTTTCGCCGGCCTGCTGGCAGAGTGATTCCAGCGCATGGATTTCACTTCTGCAGGCATTGCAATTTTTACTGTGCAGACGCCAGTGTGCAGCGGCAGGACTGTCCATACCGTCGATCATGGCCTGTTCACGATAAGAATCACAATTGCGACTCATAATTTCTCCACTGTTCCCGTAATAGTTCCACGGATCGGTGCATTCTCCAGAGTGCGGTACCCTGGGGGATATCGAGGATTTCTGCAATTTCCTTGAAGGGGACATCTCCATCGATGCGCAGTTCGACGACATCTCGGAGTTCCTGGGGCAGTTCATTGACCAGTTTGCGGATCAGGCTGGCGTCGTTGCGTTCGCTCAGGGTTTGCAGGGGGTTGCGTTCTTCGCGCGCTTCCGGAAAATCCTTTTCATCGCCGGTGACTTCGAATTTGCGCCGGCGTCGTTTGTCGATCGCCAGATTTCTGGTGACTTTAAACAGCCATGGGCCGAGGTTGTCGTAGACGAGGCTGGATGGCGGTTTGGCGATCAGCTTCAGGAAGACCTCCTGGCAGATGTCTTTGGCCAGATCGAGCGAGTTGATGTATCTGGCGGCATAGGCCACCAGGCGGGTTTCGTAGCGTCGGAAGATGGTTTCGAATGCGAGAGTGTCTCCATTGCACATCCACTTCATCAGAAGACGGTCAGAAGCCGAGTCATAGCTGGCGTTTTCAGCGGTTTCCGGCAAAGCGAGTTCCTGGAGCTCGATGATTTCTTTTGCTGGCACCTTAACCTCCGGGTGTTTGCTCAGCTCCGACGTTAAGTATAACGCCCGGCAGGCTGAATTATTTGTTGATTTTGGGCAATGGAAATGTCCCTGACGCTGCTATTTGTAACAGGTCATTAAACTTGGGTAACGGGGGAATTCTTTTTGAACAACGAAAAGCACGAAAGGACACGAAAAAATTTCATGGAAAAAACACACATGCAAGTAATCAACGCTAATGCCATGAATTTTTTTGTACTACTATGACCCAACTTCTTGTTTTTCGAAGAAGGTTTTTGGACGATTGACGATAGACGATGGACGATTGACGAGGGACCTGATGGACCCTATGGACCTGATGGACCTTATGGACGTGGACGATGGACGATTGACTTTGATGGACAGGCTGACGGCTGACAGCTGATAACTATGGGCTGTGGACGCCAGTCCACCCCAAGTCAGTTTGTGTTTTTTGTGGTAAAAAAATCCACTGACACCCAGCTTAACTGATGTTTACGAAATTTCAGTCGATGGGGGTCAGCCAAGCGAAGACATCTTTTTCGTCGCCCCACTGAATGGCGGTGTAGTGATTGTACAGATTTTGCAGGACCGGTCCGCATCCTTCGCGCGGGCCGACCTTGATGACCTTGCTGCCGCGGACGATTTCATTGACGGGGGTGATGACGACGGCAGTACCGCAGGCGGCGATTTCGGCGAAAGTTTCCAGTTCTTCGAAGGCGATACGGCGTCTTTCCACTGGCATGCCGAGGTGTTCGGCCAGTTTGCAGAGGCCGTCATTGGTGACGCTGGGCAGGATGGACGGGGATTTACTGGTGACGTATTTGCCGTCTTTGGTGATGGCGAGGAAGTTGGAGGTACCGAATTCCTCGACATATTTATGTTCGACGGGATCGAGATAGAGGTCCATCGGGAAGCCCGCTTCGTGTGCGAGGTGGTGCGGCAGCAGACTGGCTGCGTAATTGCCGCCCAGTTTAACATGGCCGGTGCCGAACGGTGCGGCGCGGTCATGGTCATCAAAGACGATGGCGCGCATCGGGGTGAGGCCGCCTTTGTAGTAAGCGCCGACGGGGGTCACCAGGATGATGAAGGTGTATTCTTTGGCCGGGTTGACGCCAATTTGCGGGCCGGAGCCAAACAGCAGCGGGCGGATGTACAGGGTTGCTCCTGTGCCATAGGGAGGAACAAATTCCATATTGGCCTTCACCACGCGTTTGACCGCATCCATGAACAAATCTTCAGGAATTTCGGCCATCATGATCTGCCGGGCGGAGCTGTTGATGCGGGCGGCATTCATTTCAGCGCGGAAAACGCGGACATTGCCAGCCTTGTCGCGAAAGGCTTTCATGCCCTCGAAGGCAGCTTGTCCATAATGCAGAGCCGTAGCTGCGATATGCAGGTTGATATAGGGGGATTTTACCAGTTCGCCACGATCCCATTGGCCATTTTTCCAGGTATATCGGATATGGCAGTTTGTGTCCTGATAGGCAAAACTGAGTTTTGACCAGTCCATCGTCATGAGTAACACCAGCACTTTCTTAGGGTTTTCAGATAACATCCGGCAAAGATAATTCTTGTAATATACCGTATTGTTCGCATGAAATCAATTTTTGTTTAGCTCTTTTGCAAAAAAACAAATTCGGATTACACTATGAAATCAGCAATTTTCAGGTGCTGTTTTTTTGTGCATTATTCCGTTATAGAATCAGGAGGTATTTTGATGGCGAAGAACGTGGTCAAGGTGGGCTTTATCGGGTGTGGGGGGATTGCGGCGTATCATTTCAGTCATTTTGCGGATCAGAAGATCCCTGAGGCACAGATTACGGCGGTTTGCGATCTGGTCGACGAACGTGCTGCGGCTGCTGCAGAGCGTTTTTCGGCGCGAGCCTATAAGGATTACAAGGAGATGCTTTCCAAGGAGAAGCTGGATGCGGTATATGTCTGTGTGGAGCCCTGTGCTCACAATGGGATGGAGCTGCTGGCCATTGACAAGGGCTGTCATCTTTTTGTTGAGAAACCCGTTAGTCTGGATTTGAAATATGCGCGGAAGGTGGAAGCGGCCTTGAAATCGAAGAAGCGGATCAATGCGGCTGGCTTCCAGGATCGCTATCTGGATTTTGTGCCGATGATGAAGAATTGGGTTGCGACTCAGAAGGTCGGTTTTTTCAATGCGTGGTGGGTAGGGGGTATGCCTTCGGTCTGGTGGTGGCGTCGTCGTGACACCTCGGGTGGTCAGGCGGTTGAGCAGACCATCCATATTTTTGACATGTGCCGGCATCTGTTTGGTGAAGTGGTCGAAGTACAGGCCTTCGGGCGGCGTGGCGTGATTGATGATGTCGAGAATTATGATACGGAGGATGCGTCGGCAGTCAATCTGAAATTTGCCAATGGGATCATTGGAACGGTTTACAGCGGCTGTTTTGTGCGCGGGCCGGGCAGCAAATGCGGTATCGAGGCTTTTACGCTGGACGGGCATCTGGATTATGTGGAAAGAACCAGCGTTGCGATTACTGAAAAGAACCGCACGGTTTCCGCCAAAACCGGGAATGATTACGGCCAGGAAGAAGATGTGGCCTTTATTGATGCGATTCTGGAAAATGATCAGTCCCTGATTTTGTCACCGTACAGTGAAGCAGTAAAAAATCTGGAAGTCGTTCTGGCTGCCAATGAATCGCTGGATAACGGCGGTAAAGTCGTCAAAATCTAAAAGCTTTTTTAACAACGAAAAGCACAAAAAAACCCGAAAAAAATTTCATGGGAGTAACGTTGACTGGTAACATGCGTCGTTCATCCCATGAATTTTTTTTCGGGTTATTTGTGTT
>JAQVUB010000399.1 GCA_028699735.1 Lentisphaeria bacterium
GTGCTCGATGGTGATATTGATCTGTTTATCAATGCCTATCTGCGTTCTGGCATTAACCGTTGAAAAACAGTTCTTTTTTAACAACGAAAAGACACAAAAATACACAAAAAAGGAGAGAAATGATGTCGTGTTGTCAAGCCAAAGAAACCTTCAAGAAAGCCATTGATACGGTGCGTCTGCTGTCGGCGGACGGCGTTCAGAAGGCCAATTCTGGTCATCCCGGCATGCCGATGGGCTGTGCTGACTACGCCTTTACCCTGTGGAGCGAATTTTTGCGCTTTGATCCGAAGAATCCGGAATGGTACGGGCGTGATCGTTTTGTTCTTTCGGCAGGCCATGGCTCGATGCTTCTGTACTCGCTTCTGCATTTGTTCGGCTTTGGTCTTGAAATGGATGATCTGAAGCAGTTCCGGCAATGGGGCAGCAAGACGCCCGGGCATCCGGAATTTGGTCATACTGCCGGTGTGGATGTGACGACCGGGCCGCTGGCTTCCGGGCTGGCTTCCGCTGTTGGTATGGCGATTGGTCTGAAGCAGTTTGCCGCCCGGATGGACAACAGCTGCCTGTTCAATCAGAAGGTGTATGTGATCAGCGGCGATGGCTGCATGATGGAAGGCACTTCGCATGAGGCATGCGCTATTGCCGGTCATCAGAAACTCGACAATCTGATCCTGTTTTATGACGACAACAGCATTACCATCGAGGGATCGACCAGCCTGGCGACCAGCGAAGATGTCGGTGCGCGTTTTGCGGCCTACGGCTGGAATGTCCTGCGCATTAATGGACAGTGCGTGAAACAGATCAAAGCAGCGCTGACTCTGGCACATGCGTGCAAAGACAAACCGACGATTATTATCGGCAAAACAACGATTGGTTACGGCGCTCCAAAACTGGCCGGCAGCTGCGAAGCACATGGTGCTCCGCTGGGTGCCGACGAATTGGCCGCCACCAAAGCCGCGCTCGGTTTTGATCCGGCACAATCCTTTGTGGTTCCGGCGGATGTGCGCGAGCTTTGCAACAAGCTGATTGCCGAGAAACAGTCCGCCGCCGCGCAATGGAATGAAAAACTGGCGGCATTCCAGGCAGCTGCTCCGGCTGAGAAGATCGTCCTGCTGGATGCGTTGCTGAAACGCAGTGTTCCCGCCAATATTCTCGACGCACTGTTGAAGGCAGTGCCGGAGAAGGCGACTGCGACCCGGAATTCCGGTGGAGCGATCATGCAGGCTGCTGCAGTTCTGGTGCCGGCCTTGACTGGCGGTTCGGCGGATTTGAATCCCAGCACGAAGACCTACCTCAAGGGGCTTGGGGATTTCACTCCGGCAAACCGTGCCGGCCGAAATATTCACTATGGTATTCGCGAACTGGGCATGGGCATGATCAGCAATGGTCTCGCTCTGAACGGTGGCGCAATCCCCTTCAGCTCAACCTTCATGGTTTTTGCCGATTACATGAAACCCGCCCTGCGCCTGGCCGCCATTCAGAATCTGCACGAAATCTTCGTCTTCACTCACGATTCGATCTTTGTCGGGGAAGATGGCCCGACGCATCAGCCGATCGAGCAGCTGGCCATGTTCCGGGCTATCCCGGGGATGACAGTCATCCGTCCGGCGGATTCCTATGAGACTGCGCATGCCTGGGCGGTAGCTCTGCAGGCGAATGGTCCGGTCATCATTTGCCTGACCCGACAGAATGTTCCCAATCTGCCGCCAGAAGCAGTTTCCCGCATGGCAGTGGCGAAAGGGGCTTACGTCGTTTCCTGCGAAGAGAATTTCGAAATGATCCTGATAGGAACCGGTTCGGAATTGTCCTGCGCTATGGGGGCCGCTGAGATTCTGCGCAAGGAAGGCCGCAAAGTTCGCGTGGTTTCCATGCCCAGCTGGGAACTCTTTGAAAAACAGAGTGCGGAATACAAGGAATCGGTTCTGCCGGCATCCTGCTGCAAACGCATCGTTGTCGAAGCGGGTTATCCGATGGGCTGGGAACGCTATGTCGGTAAAAAAGGCCTGATTCTCGGCATCGATCATTTCGGAGCTTCCGGCCCCTGCGAGAAACTGGCTCAGGAATATGGCTTCACCGCTGAAGGCGTCGCCGACCATGCCCGGGCATATTGCAAAGGGTGAGTAAAACCCAGAGTTTCTAAAGAATCAAATGGGGCAATTTCAGCAGTGAAATTGCCCCATTTTCTCAGCAGGTTATTATACGATGAGCGAGGAACTGCAATTCAGTCTGGCTCCAATGGCCGGCTATACGGATCTGCCTTTCCGGCGGATCTGCCGCCGGTTTGGGTTGCATTATGCTTACACGGCGCTGATTGATGCCGGTGCGCTGACGTATGGAAACCGAGAAAATCCCCTGATCCTGGCGCGTGGCGAAGAGGAACCTTGGCTGGCCGTGCAGCTGTTGGGCAGCATACCCGAGGATATCCGGGTGTCTGGCGGTCTTTTGCAGGCCATGGATTTCGATGCGATCGATTTCAATATGGGCTGTCCGGTGCGCAAGGTGATGCAGCGCCAGGCCGGGGCGGCATTGATGCGAAATCCGGAAAATGCCCTGACTTGTCTGAAGATTTTACGCGACAGCACCGATAAGCCCCTTACGGTCAAAACCCGGATTCTGTCAGAGACCGATCCGGAGCCAACGCTGCGCTTTTGCCAAGCGCTGGCCGGGATTGGTATTGACGGATTGACGATCCACGGACGTCTGGCGGGCAAGGTCTATTCCGGGCCGGTAGCACATGCGGTTATCAAGGCGGTGCGGGAAGCCCTGAAGATTCCGGTCTGTGCAAACGGAGGTATTTTCAGCCGGGCGGATGCTCTGCAACTGGCTGCGGAAACCGGCTGCCAGCACCTGATGGTCGCACGCGGCGCCATCGGAAATCCGTGGATTTTCCGGGAATTGCAGAGCAGGGACTGCACGGTTCCCTCGCATCAGGAAATCTGCCAAGTCATGCACGAGCATCTGCAGCAGATGCGGGATTTCTACGGAGAAGAACGCGCGATGATTATTGGGCGCAAGATTGTGCAGAGCTACCTGGTAGGACGCGGCTACCGCCGCAGCCTCAGACACCAGGCCGTCCATATTGCCACCTGGCAGGATTTCCTGGAATTCCACCGCTTGGTGGCGCAGGAAGGCAATGGGATTTTTTAACCACGAAAAGACACGAAAAAGCCCGAAAATTTATTAATAGTTTGTTGCGTTGGCGGATGGGACTGCTTGAGAAAACTTTGTATTGGGTTTGCCAATTGTCGAAATAAGGGTTTGCGAGGCTTTTGCTGCATCATGCAACAAAAGCCGCGACCTGTTGGGATTAGGAGCGTAAAAAGACATCACAACCGGGGCGGTTGCGCCACTTTTTAAAAAT
>JAQVUB010000024.1 GCA_028699735.1 Lentisphaeria bacterium
CCGCGCAGAGAGTACATGTTTTCATGCACCTCGATTTCCAGCAGCTGGGGTTTTGTATCGGAGGGTTTGCTGCTGCCGGGAGCCGGCAGATTGACCGCCAGATGCGCTTCCGAAATTTCTTCTTTCGAAGTGATGATGAAATAAATGAGCAACAGGAAGACGATGTCAATCATCGAAGACATCGGTACTGCCAGAGCTTCTTCTTTTTTCTTCTTCATGGTTTCTCCATTCCCGTGAGTCAGGAATTATCCTTCGACCATGGCCGCGATGCGCACCCGGTACAGTCCGACTTTGGCGGCTCGTTGCATGACCTGGTCGACATAATCAAAGCGGGTATTTCCATCACAGCGGATCAGGATTGGGACGGAATTTCCTGCCTGGACTTTCATTGCCAGCAGCAGTTGTTCGAGTTGGGTCATATTCAATGGCTGCAGGGCGATATTGACCTGACCGCGGGCATTGACATTGATGACCACCATGCGGGGATCGCTGGTTTCGACGGCGGGGGAATGCGATGCTTCCGCCAGTTTGATCGTCTCGTCAACCATATCCTTGTCTACTGCAGAAGTGACGACGAAATAAATGATCAGCTGAAAGACGATGTCAATCATCGCCGTGATTGGCGTCTGCAGGTCTTCTTCATTGCGTTTCATTGAAACAGCTCCTTTCGCACGGAGAAGAGTGAAAGGGCGGGGTTATTCCTCGACAACGGCTTTGCGCAGAGGCTTGATCAGTTCCAGCACGGTTGCTTCGGATTCCAGCAGGAGACGTGTGGCATTGTTGCGGAAATACGTAAAAAACAGCAGTGCGGGGACAGAAACAAGGAGGCCGACGCAGGTGGTCCAAAGGGCGGTTGAAATCGAGTTGGCGAGTACTCTTGCTTTTGCGGCACCGGTGGCGCTGGCCAGTCCGGCGAAGGCGAGCACCATGCCGACGACGGTTCCCATCAGTCCAAGCATAGGGGCGATCTGGCCGCAGACATTGAGCAGGTTGACCCGTTGCATCAGCTTTTCATTTTCGAGTTCCGAGCGTGAGGAAACAGCCTGCTGCACGACATCATAACCATCATAGATGTTGTCAAAAGCGTCTTTGAGGATATTGGCGAGGGATCCGGGGTGTGCCTGGCAGGTAGCTATGGCGGTATCAAGATCACCATTGGCCAGCGCCTGCCGAACGCCTTCGACGAGAGCTGGCGGCAGCAATTTGTCCCGGCGTACCAGCATGAAGCTGTCAATGGCGAACCAGAGCATGGCAAAAGAAGTCAGGAAGATGGCAATCCAGATAATCAGGTTGATGATACTGCCGCCGTAGAGGATCGCCCAGATTCCGCTGCCGCTATCGGCTGTTGCCGGCGCGGCTTCGGCGGCGGCCTCCTGGGCAAGGGCAGCTAATTGCAAAGCAAAAAGGGTCAGAGCAGCAAATTTTCCCGTCAGATACTTCATGGACATGGCCTTTCTCCAGATTGGAATAACAAACAAAAAACAAGAAAAAGTCAGTAGGTGGCGCCTTTTTATTCGTAGGCGGCGATTTTATCGATTCTGGGGTCTTTCATTTCGCGCATTAGTTTGAGTGCGCGGCTTTTGGCGATGGCGCGTGTTTCGCCGGCTTTTTTTCCTTCGAAGAGCATCAGGACTTTGAGATATTCGAGGACGGCCTGTTTTTTATCATCCTGAGCTTCGGCCATTTCGCCGAGGAGGCAGAAGGCCTGGGCGGCAGTGGGTTCATCGGCAACTTTGAGCTGTCGTTTAAGGATCGCATCAGCCTTACTGAAATCTTTGTCGGCAATATACAGCTTGACAATGGCACCATTGAGTTTTTCTCGATATTCGCCTCCAACCCGGCTGGCGGCACTGATGACTTTGCGGGCATCATTGATTTTCCCCTGCGTCAGATAGGATTCCGCTTCCAGAGCGGCAATCACATAGCTCCAGCCGAGATATTTGTATTTTTCAAAAACCGCCGAGGCATTTTTGATGACAGCATCATAGTTTTTTTCCTCAAAGAGTTTTTCGAGAGCGGCGACTTCATTTGGTTTGGGGATAAAGCCATAGCGGTATGAGCCGACCGCAAAGGGCATTTTCAGTTTATCATCGACATTAAGCAGGAGATTGCCCTTGGCATCGGCAGTCAGATCCTTTCCTTTCAGCCTGGTGCCGTCCGCCCGGATGACAAAGCAGTCCTGCCGGCTCTGAGCCTGCAGCAAGCTCGGGGATACGAAAATACTCAGTCCCAGCAGGCAGACCGCGAACGATTTGATCTTCTTTAACATTGTTGCCTCCGTACGATACTGTCGCTAAACTTCTTGATTTTTACAAAGATTTTTCTGAACACAGATACGCAAGTTTCTATCCATGAGATATTTTCTCATTTTTGAGATTTTTTCGGGTTTCTTGTTTGTTGTGATGAAAGCAAAGCGCTATGGTTTCGACGACGAGAAGGGAAAATGACTACACAAGGTTGCACAGATCAAGGGGAGCCGGCGGGGACGCCAGCGCTCCATTTTCCCTCCGCCGGAGACAACAAGGAGGGAAGTGACCACATATGATTGATGGTATGAGCATGAAATTTTCCTAAGCGATCTCTTACCTCAAAGCAACAACCCTATTAAAAATTTCGTGTCTTTTTGTGTTTTTTCGTTGTTAAAAATTGGGTTGTGGGCGCCAGCCCACGCCACGTTATTCTGTCAGCAGAAATTTAATCTGAAAATCCTTCATTGCAAATCAGAGTCCGAGGCGCTTAAGTTCGGCCTGGTATTTTCCGCCGCTGAAGAGTTCCCGATAGCGTTTGACCATGTCCGCGGCTTCAGCAGTCTTTCCATCGGCGGCATAGATTTTTGCGCTCCCATAGAGGGCGCGTTCGATGAAATCCCGGTTTTCCGGGATTTTTGGGTCTGCCAGCAGTACCAGCTGGAAGTTGGATAGAGCCGCTGAGCGTTTTGCCGGATCATTGGAGCGTAGCAGAGCCTCCGCATAGTAACAGGATGCCCGGTTGCGCATGACCGGCGAGGTGGCCAGCATCAGAATATCATACAAGTCCTTCTCGAGGGCAGCCCAGTCCGGCGGATTGGTGTTCGCCCGAGCCTCCGCCAGAAGGAATTTGATATCAAAGAAGTAAGCAGTCCTTTCATTATCCTCAAGAATTTTTTCGAGAATCTTGATCGCTTCGGGATATCGTTTGAGGGCGACCAGGCTTCGACCCAGCGCGAAGCCGGCTCGTTCCTGGATGCCTTTGGTCAATTGCGCCGCATCAGGATGGTTGGGGGTGGCAGCCCGTTTGAGGATTTCCCGGTTTGCAGTGGCAGCGGCATCTGCCAAATTGGCTTTCAAGCAGACGTCGGAAACATAAAGCAAGTTGCCCAGGGCAATTTCCTCCGGCTTGTCGAGCAGCTTGGCAAAGGATTTGGAAGCTTCATCAACTTTACCGTTTTCGGCTTGTGCACGGCCAAGCATGAACATGGCTTTCTGGGTCGCCTGAGCCTTGGGATATTCCGCAGCCAGCTGTCGCAGAATGTCCGCCGCTTTTACCGGTTCATTGAGGTCAAACAGGTAAATTGAACCGAGCATCGACATATTGTCAGGAACCTTGCTTGAAGAGGAGTACTTCTGCAGAAAGTCCGTCAGACCCGAAACCGCTTTGCCTTTCCATTCAGTAAACTGTTTTCGGATCGGATCGATATCCTGATTCAGCTTCTGAACAAGGACTTCGGTTTCGCTGATGCTTTCCCGGCAATACTGGTCACGCAATGTCAGATATTGATTGCGGGCGCTAAACTTGCTGCTGCGGATTTTGCACAGATCGCTGGCTGCCTGAACTGCTGTTTCGCGCTCTTTGTCCAGTTCAGGCAGGGCGGCTTTGCGCAAGTCGTCATTTTTAGCCAGGTTGTCCTGATAGACTTTTGCCAGAGCCAGATAGCGGGCAGCGGCGAGTTGCTCGGCTTCTGCAATGCGAATATCAATTTTGGCCAGTTCGATGGCATTTTCGCAACGTTTCAAATCCGCTTCAGTGGCGTGGACTTCTTCGGTCAGCTCGACGACCCTGCGCTCCTGTTCTGCGATTTCCTTTTTTGCCTGTTCGCTGGTGGCCTGCTGGTGTTTGGCAAAGGCTGTCTGAAATTTTTCATTGATTGCGTTATAATCCGCATTGACGCGTTCGAGTTCCTGTTGCCATTTTTCTTTTTCCGCGCCCTGGCTGTCATCTACTTTCGCCTCGATTTCCGATTTGCGGCTCTGGGCTGTCTGGCGATCGGCATCCACCAGCGTGAGCTGTTTCTCGGTATCGCTGATGGCCGCACTTAGGCCGGCCGCTTTGTTGCGAGACGTCGTGATATTCTTCTGCAATTCCCGAATCTGGGAAGTGATGTCTAATTTTTCTGCTTCGAGTTTGGCAAGATGTTTTTCAGCATTTCCTTTGCCGGTCACTGCATCATCTCTGCGTTTTTCCTGGGTAGCCAGCGTCCCGATGAGTTCATTTTTCTTCTGCTGTTCGAGTAATGCTGCCCGTTCTTTGAGCGTGGCAGCCACGGTCTGCTGGTGCATCTGCTTTTCCGCCTCACTCATTTTACTGGTGTCTTCCCCATGTTCGGCAAGCTGTTTGCGAGCCATTTCAGCGAAGTCAAAGGAAAAATCCGTAAAGACTTTTTTCAGCTCGAGCAGATCTTTTTCGAGCGCGGCCTGCTCTTTTGCGGCCTGTTCCCGCTCTGCCTCACTTTCACTGAGCAAAGTCTTATAGGAATCAATGCGTTCCTGCAAGGTGCTTTGACGTCGCTGGAAAATCGTCAGCGCCGGACGTAATTTTTCGGCCGTCAGGTGAAAAGCCCAGGGCAGCAAGGATGCGCTGTCTTCTTTGATTTGCAGGGCAACACTTCCAGTAAGATCAAAGCCGCTGTCTTTTTTGCCGAGAACGGAAAGCAGTTCCTCAAACTGCACGATTGCATCATTGGGGTGTTCCCCGTACAATAACAGATATGCCGCCCGGAATTTTGCCTGCAGGCGGTCATTGGCATATTTGTGGTCGTTTTCACTGTCATAATAGGACAGAAACATTTCTGTCGCTTTTTCCTTTTCGTCCAGCGCATCATAACACCAGCCCAGCTTGTAAAGAGAACGGATCCCTTTGTCAAAAACACTGAACGAGTCAACCATGCGCTGATATTTCGGAACTGCCACCCGGAAGGCCGCCAGGGTCTTCTGCTGCAACTTCAGTTTTTCCGCTTCGTTTTTTTCTTTGTTGGTGGCCAACGCCAGGGTGCTGGCAGCCTGATACAGGCTTTCCGCAATGGTGAACGCGATATCCGGGGCACGAGGATGAGCCGGTGCGGCCGTGACGAATTTATCGAAGGCGAGCATGGCGCGTTCATTTAATTCTTTGTTTCGGGCGGGATTCTTTTCATCCCGGCTTCTGGTCAGCAGCATTGCTCCCAGCCGCAACGCTGCATCGGCCGTGCCTTCAGCTTGTGGAAACATGATGCTCAGGTAATCCAGCAGGGCATCCGCGCCATTAAGGTCATCCATCTCCGCCAGGCACATGATCAGGCGAAGGCCGATATCCGGAAGCTTGCTGCTGAGGCGTCCGGCACGCAAGGCAGCCAAACAGAAGGGGTAGGCTGCCTTGTAATTCTTCTGCTGTAAAAAGGCATCGGCTTTTTCCAGGCTGCTTGAGATGATGGCGGCATTGCCCCCCTGACGCAACTCGATTTTTTCGCCGAACTTCGCTTCCGAAAATTTGCTGCAAGCCTCATGTTCAGTCAATGCCCTGTTCTGAAAAGAACTGTCCGGATATTCCTGAAGGATGCGCTCCAAATAGGTGGCTGCACCGCGAACCTGATTGCGCGCTTTCTCTGTATCCCCTTTGGCATGAGTTACTGCTGCATGACTGGCAAAGGCGATCGCTTTGTAAAACATCGCTTCTACCACTGGGGATTTGACCGTATTGGCCAGTCCCAGAGATTTTTCCAGTTCTTCAAGCCGTGGATAGATCATATCGATCGTGCGTACCGCATTGGCAAAATCCGACAATTTGGCGATATTGGCCTTGTTTTTCTCTTCATTTTTCAGCCAGGTAAGCAGTTTGCTGCGTCCCAGCAGGATGTTTGCGCGAGCCAGCTGTACAGAGGCGGAAGCAGCGACGCCGTCCCGGATAAACTGCAGATTCTCCATTCCTTTGATGGCGGCAGCGATAGCGGCGGCGTTGATCGTGCCAGCGGAGAGCAATTTGCTTTCTTCTGCATCAATGGCCGTCTGCAATTTCAGAAATTCCATTTGCCTTTCATCGACCGCTCCTTTGACATTGGCCAGCAAATCGAGGATTTTAGCAGCTTCCGCAGGCTTATTCATTGATTTGAGCACCATATTGTAAATCATGACTGCCTGCTTGAACGTATTGGCATCCGATTTTTTATTGGAGGCGGGTTTCTGATTGGCGGCAAAATACTGTTTGAATACTTTATCGGCCTCGGCCCAGTTGCGGCGGGCGGCAAATACCTGCGCCTTGAGCAAAAAAACGTCATTGCGCAATGCGGAATCCTTCGGAATCGCAGCCAGAGCGGCATCCGCTTCACGCGAACGACCCAGAGAATAAAAGACGCGCGCTTTTTCCAAGTTGATAATATCTTTTTTGTCGGGATACTTTTTCTGCATCTGCGCCAGTTGCAGTTCTGCATAATCATTGAACTCAATACGGCTCAGTTCACGCAAAAAATCCAGATCCAGGTCGAATTCATCGATGGCTTCTACGGATTGCAGGCAGATTACCATCGTCAATAAAAGAACAGCTGTTATTACCGGGAAGCGGGTTACCAGTTTCATGTTCATGTGCCTTGACCTTTTTGATGATTCTCAAGCGGACAGCTTTGGCCGGCAGGACAAACTGACCAACAAATATGCTAAGTCAGGAAAAAGGCAGGCAGAAAACTGGAAAATGGTCGGGGCGAGAGGATTTGAACCTCCGGCCTCTGCGTCCCGAACGCAGCGCTCTACCAGGCTGAGCCACGCCCCGACAAGTCAACCAGGCAGACAATCTATATGCTACTGCCAAACTGGTCAATGCATATAATGTAGCGCACCCTGCCCATATCCGCAAACGAATTCCGCGTTTTTTCCTGACAAATGCTGTTTTCCCGCTTCCTTCCTGACTCTACAGCGTTGTACCCGAATCAAAATCTCCTTGAAAAAAGGAGATAACTTCGCGTTATTATAATTTATACTATGGTCTTGTCAAGGCTTTTGAACAACGAAAAGCACAAAAGGGCAAAAAAAGTGTCGCAACCGTCCCGGTTGTGATGTGCATTCAAGGGACAGGGTGCAGGGTACAGGAGAAAGGTTTTCCCCCCATCAGTTTTTTCAGGGAATTGAAAAGCAGCAAAAGTCATTGATATTAACAAAGTTTTCATTTTATCCAAGTATATGAGTACAGGAATAATCATGGTTGACAAGATTCTTGAGGAAGCTCGCGAGATTCCGGTTGTTGGTTCGTATGATGTGGTCATTGCCGGCGGTGGGATTGCGGGGATTTCGGCGGCTTTGGCGGCCGCCCGTGCCGGAAGTACCGTGTGTTTATTGGAAAAAGCCTGTGCTTTGGGGGGACTGGCTACGATTGGCAATGTTATCTATTTTCTGCCGTTGTGCGATGGTCTTGGTCACCAGGTTAGCGCGGGAATCAGCGAAGAACTCCTCCTGCTCTCGGTCAATGATGAGCAAATCCCGATTCCTGAAATTCATATTAAGCCGGTACCGGAAGCCTGGCGCAAAGGCGGCAGTATTGAAGAAAGGATTAAAGAACGATATTTAACCGCCTTCAATCCGATCACTTTCTGCTACAAACTGGAGCGCTTGCTGCTGAAAAACAAGATCAAACTCTATTTTGACACCCGCTTCGCAGCCGTCCGCAAAGAGGGAACCCGCATTACAGAGGTGCTTGTCGAAAACAAAAGCGGGCGTTGCGCGATCCGCTGCAAAGCGGTGGTGGATGCCACCGGCGACGCGGATGTCTGCTCTGCCGCAGGCGAAAAAACGGCGTCTCTGAGCAGCAATGTGCGTTGCGGCTGGTATTATTATATCGACAACGGGCTGCTGAAACTGTCCTGCCTGACCAAGCCGATGGATGCCAACGCACGGCGCCTGCCCTCCAGTGGACGCAATTTCCGGGGGGATGATGCCGATCAGGTGACAGCAATGCTGCTGGCCAGCCGGCAACTGATGATGCAGGATCTCCAGTCCAGAACGGCCGATTCTGCAGGCAGAGCCTTCCCCATTATGCTGCCGCAAATTCCCTGCTTCCGGATGACTCGCCGTCTCGCCGGACGCAGGGTTTTACGCGAAAGTGATAATCGGCGCTGGTTTGAAAATACCCTGGGTATGACCGGCGACTGGCGATATCCCGGCCCGATTTACTGCCTGCCCATGGAGATCCTCGCAGCAGTGCATACCTCCAATCTGATCACCGCTGGACGCTGCATTTCCTCCGCCGGTCGTGCCTGGGATGTCACCAGAGCGATCCCGACCTGCGCTGTCACCGGCCAGGCAGCCGGAACCGCTGCCGCATTCCTTGCACTCGATCAACTGCCACGATTCCAGGATATCGATGTTCGAACTCTCCAGAAATACCTGCAACGACAAAAAGTGATCATTAACCGGAAATTACTGCATCACTAGCCCCGTCCATAAAAAAAAAACCACAATCACCCAGCTTGACTGACGC
This sequence comes from Lentisphaeria bacterium, assembly GCA_028699735.1. Classification (GTDB taxonomy): domain Bacteria; phylum Verrucomicrobiota; class Lentisphaeria; order Oligosphaerales; family Oligosphaeraceae; genus JAQVUB01. The sequence continues at coordinate 8,695 of JAQVUB010000024.1, forward strand.
ATTACCACGACCAGTAAGGCGTCAGCGAACCTGGGTAAGGCGTCAAGTATAACTGGTTACGGAGGAATTCTTTTTAAACAACGAAAAGCTCGAAGCGCCCGGGAAAAATTTCATGGGATGCGGCTTTGACTGTGGAAATGTGTTGTTCATTCCATGAAATTTTTTCGGGTTGCTTTGTGTCTTTCGTTGTAAAAAAACACAGCCACCTAGCTTCACTGACATATTACGTGAGGCATTTGCTTTTTTTAAAGACACTGACGACAAATACTGGATTTTTTTTATTTTATTGCTATATTAAAACTTTATTCAATGTGCAAACCACGGTATGTTGTACACGTAATAATGGGTTTGCAGGACTATTTTTCAGGTTAAAGGATAAAACGATGTCATTTTTAGATTCATTGCGTGCTCTTTTTGGCGGTCAAAAAGCGGCGCCCTATTCTCCTCCCGGCAGTGCAGAGTATCTGGATGGGAACGCGAACCAGACTCGCAGCAACCGTCCGAAGACCAAACAAGTTTACGAGGGACGTATTGCGCAGACTCCGGATTGGGCGGAGGGTTTGAATAACACGGATCTTATCGAGGAGCTCAAAAAGCATGTCAAATGCCGTTATACACCCAGTTTTGGTTCGAAAAAGATTATGTCTGCAACGGTGGGTCCGGATGGTAATCTGGTCCCCGAATATGATGGTATTGCCGGGGATTGTGGTGCAGTCAAAAATTTTGGTATGAAGATTGCTAAAAAAGATGGTTTACTGATGCCCTATCGTTATGTCGACCTGAAGATGGCTTTCAAAGCCTGCTGTGACAATCCGAAGAAATGCCCGTTTTATCTGTCGGCACAAGGGGAAGCCGATGACATGAATTCCAAACAGCGCAAAATCTGATCTAATCCGTCAGCGACTGGTTTTTTTAACCACGAAAAACACGAACTGACACGAAAAAAATCCATGGGAAAGACGGCGTATGCAAGCCATCCTTTCCATGGATTTTTTTCGTGTCAGTTCGTGTTTTTCGTGGTTTAAAGAATCAGACGTTCACTTCAGCATTTTTCTCGCTGGATTTATAGATTGCATCGAGCAGGCGCATGGTGATGACGCCCTCTTCACCGCTTGCAGCGACTTCGCCTTTTCCCTGAATGGCCGCCACAAATTTTTCCAGTTCTGCTGCAAAGCGGTCGCGTTCCTGAACATAAGTCAGATGGACATCCGCAATGCGCTTATCGACTTCGGTCAGGATGGTGGTATCTCCCATGCCGACTTTCACGCCGCCTTTGTCACCCAGCAGTTCAATATAGGCCTCATCTTTGGCGTTGCAGGCCCAGGCCACTTCAAATACCAGCGTCGCCTTGTCGCCAAAACGAACGAGCCCGGTGGCGTAATCATCGACATCAAAGGTGCCATCCAGTTTGGGCGGGCCGGCCCACATGCTGACATAGTGGTAATCCTCCATCGGGGAGCCGAATTTGGAATAGGTCTTGGCACTGACCTTGGTGGGATTCCAGAGTCCGCTTGACCACATTGCAAGATCAAGAAAATGCACGGCGATATCGATCAGGCCACCGCCACCGGACATGGCTTTGGTGGTGAACCAGCCGCCCAGACCAGGAATCCCGCGCCGACGGATCAGTTTGACCCGGATCTGATAAATTTCCCCGAGGCGTCCCGCATCCACGGCCTCTTTGACGACTTCGGCTTCGGGGGTCTGGCGCCAGACCATACCCAATTGCAGGAGTTTGCCGGATTTATCCCTGGCTGCCAGAATTTTTTTGGCCAGCTCGGCATTCAGGGTCATAGGTTTTTCGAGCATGACGTGTTTGCCGGCTTTGAACGCCGCAATGGCGATGGGAGCATGCATATGATTGGGTACACAAACGCTGACTGCATCAATCTTGGGATCGGCCAGCAAATCTTCATACTTCACATAGGTTTTGCCGACATTATGCAACTTCGCTTTTTCTGCCAGACGATCCGGCAGAATATCGCAAACTGCATACAATTCCGCATTGGCGACTTTAGCGTAGGCATTGGCATGCACCGAGCCGATGGTGCCCATGCCGATAATGCCGATTCTGATCTTCTTGCTCATGATCTTTCCCTTGCTTTGCTGAACATGTCAGACAGAAAACCAAATTTTCCTGTCTGTCAAACAACGTCAAACGGTTTGACGAATCCTATAATGTAACGCAGTTCCATGGCTTGTAAACTGCTGCAACAATGACTTTCTTGGAAACTCCATGACTTTTTATGAAAGTGCACAAAGCGGCTTGCAAAAAGTCCATGAAAAGCTAACTTTCCTGTACTTCGCCCTTTTCACACAGAGTTTTTCTCAGCATGGTTAATATACTGCAAGAACAAAATCCAGAGAAAGTCTATACCGTCAGCGAGCTGAACCATTGGGCTCGCACGGTGTTGACAGAATCCATAGGCAATCTCTGGCTGAGCGGTGAAATCAGCAATCTGACCATAAAGAGCGAGTCCGGTCATGTTTATTTCATCATTAAAGATGCCAACAGCCAGGTCAATGCGGTTTTCTGGCGCGGAAAAAATCAGGTAGCTGCACTGAATTTGCAGCAGGGCAGCAAAATCGAAGCTTTTGGCAGAGTCGATCTCTTTGAACGCAACGGCAGCTTCCAGTTCAGTGTATCGGTCTTGCGACCGGTTGGATTGGGAGACTTGTTCCAGCGCCTCGAGGAGCTGCGCAACCGGTTACGCGAAGAAGGGCTTTTTGACGTCGCCCGTAAAAAGCCCCTGCCCCGCCTGCCGCGCTGTATCGGGCTGGTGACTTCTCTGGAAGGTGCCGCCATCCGGGATTTCATGCAGATTCTTGATCGTCGTCATCCCAATATCCATATTCGGATCATCAATTCTCCGGTGCAGGGTGAAGGCGCTGGTGCCTGGCTGGCCGCTGCAGTACAGTATTTTGATCAGAGCGGTTCCTGCGATGTGATGGTAGTGACTCGTGGCGGCGGCAGTATCGAGGATTTGTGGGAATTTAATTCGGAAATATTGGCCAGGACAATCGCCACCTGTTCCATTCCAGTCATCAGCGCAGTCGGCCACGAACGCGATTTCACCATTTGTGATGAAGTCGCCGATTTCAGGGCACCAACCCCCTCCGCAGCGGCGGAGCTGGTTGTCAAAGGTCAGGTGGAAATGCAGGACGGCCTGCAGAATGCGTCACGACGCCTGCAGGCCGCGATGCAGAATCATCTGACCAAGCGGAAATTGCGCTGGCAGCGGGTCGAGCGTTGCAGCTTTTTCCAGAAACCCGATGACCTGACCAACCGGCTGGCGCAACGGCTCGATACCGCCGCCCTGCGCCTGGAACAAATGCTGAGCCTGTTTTCTGAACGAACAAAACAGCGGCTGCAGACGCTGATGCAACGCTTGCCGGCCGGGTTGGAACGCGGCCTGCAAATTCGTCAGAACCGCCTGGATCGCTGTTCGGCTTCTATGCAAGCCTTGAATCCCCGGCGGGTTCTGGCAAGGGGATACAGCATCCTGCTGAATCAGGAAAATCACGCCATCCGGAGCGCCGCGGAGGTCACCTCAGGGGATCGGCTGCACGGCATTCTCGCCGATGGCGAAATTGATGTCGAGGTGAAGGAGAAAAACAAGCATGACTGAACCATCCGAAGAACTGGAGAAGCTTCCTTTTGATGAAGCATTGCGCCGTCTGGAAGGCATTGTCACACAGCTGGAAAGCGGAAATCTGTCGCTGGAAGACAGCCTTCTGGCGTTTGAACAGGGCATGCGGCTGAATAAATGGTGCGCAGGAAAACTCGCCGAAGCGGAAAAAAAGATCGAAGTTCTGGTGAAAAACGCCGCCGGTGAATGGAACTGGAATGAACTGCCCCCGGGTGCAGGGGGCGTAAGTGGTAAGTTGTAAGTGGAGGTTTAAAAAGTGGCGTAACCGTCCCGGTTGCGATGCTGTTGAAGTCTCCCACTTCCGAATTGCAGCGGCAGGTTTAAAAAGTGGCGTAACCGTCCCGGTTGCGATGCTGTTGAAGTCTCCCACTTCCGAATTGCAGCGGCAGGTTGCAGGTCTACAAATGGTGCAACCATCCCGCTTGCTCCACTTTTTAAACCTGCAACATAGAATAAAAGTGTCCAAGTTGCGTTTATTGGAGTGTTGACCTCTTTGCATGGCGACATGCGCAGTTCCAAACCAAAAAAAGGAGATGTTTGTATGAAAAAGTTTTTGACCATGACCGCATTGCTGATCAGTGGCTTGTTGCTGGCTGAAGAAGCTCCCGCCAAGGAAAAAGTCGCGGACGTAGCCAAACCCGTTGCACCCCCTCAAATGCAACGCGCAGGGCGCCGTGGCGGCAACCCGCAAATGCAGGAAAACATGATCAAGCGCATGCGCGAGAATGCAGCTGCTCTGCTGAAAAAGTATGATGCTGATGGCGATGGCAAACTGAACGATGCGGAAAAAGCGGCGTTGGAGAAAGACATGAAGCTGGTGGAAGAACTTTTCCCCCTCTCCATTACTTACAAACGCATGAAAGTTATTGACAAGGATGGAGACCTGGTAATCAGTGATGAGGAAGCCGCCAATATTGACATGGAGGCCATCCGCGAAAATATGCAGCGCAATCGCGGCGGCATGCGCCCGGAACGCCCGAATCGCCCTGAGAGACCCGCTCCCCGCAAACAGCAGCCCAAACCCGAAGAAAAAGACTGATCAGACGATTCACGGATTGACGACGCCCGCCGGATTCATACCCCCGGCGGGCTTTTTTATTTTTCGTTTTTTTCGTGTTATTTGTTGTTCAAAAAGAATTCTTCTGATACCAGTTTCCTC
>JAQVUB010000400.1 GCA_028699735.1 Lentisphaeria bacterium
AAGGATGAATTTGACTGTTGTTTTTATGGATTTTATGGGATATCCCCGTTCCCGTATTTGTCCGTGTTTAGTCCGTGTCCCGTCCGTGTCCCGTCCGTGTCCAGTCTGTTTCCATTGCAAAAAAAATCTTTCAGGAAAAACACGATTTTGGGAGATAGTAGCACGAAATTTTTATAAAGTTCAGATCAGGGAGAAGAAGGACGAATCATTGAGTTCGCCGGGCACCAGGGGTTTGCACAGGAAGGAGAAGGCAAACGGTTCTGCGGGGATGCGATAGCGATCCGGCGGTTGCGGGCCGCAGGAACCGGAGCCCAGCCCGCACTGTTTTGCGTCCAGGTGCAGCACGATATCCTCTCGTTCGTTCATTTCATGCGGATGTTTGGCGGCAGTGAGTTCTTCCGGAGTGAAGCGATGCGCGCTGAAATTCAGCATGGGTTCTGCCGCAAAGAGCAGTCCGGCCTGATGCAGATCATGGAAAGCGACCCTGCGTACATCGCTGCGGTTGCCATTTTCCTGTGGGAAGACGTATCGTGTATAGAGTTGGTCGACGCCGGTTTTGAAGAGGCCGACCCGTTCTGCGGTTTTGCAATCCGGGTAGGATTCGCCGGGACCCAGTCCGAACCAGATGACTGAGGCGAGGTCTTCCGGCAGCAGGAGCTGCACACCCAGGCGCGGGAAATGCGGCATGTCCGCATCCGGGTTACCCTTCAGCTCGATACGGAGTGTGCCATCGGGGTAGAAAGTGTAGCTGTATTGGCAGGTAATTCCTTTTCTCAGGCTGGGGGGGGCAACCCGAGTAAGCACGTCGATTTGCAGCGCACCTGAATTGCCATCGCAGGTGGTCGTGATGTCGTCGATGCGTTCCGTGAGGTGATCATAGCCGGCCTTTTTCCAGATCGTTTCAAAGGAATTAGTCAGGCCGCCGCGATCATTGTCGGTGGGTGCCCGCCAGAGCTTGAGTTTCGGGCCGCGCAGCAGCAAGGGTCTTCCTGCGCGTTCCAGGGCTGTGATGGTACCCAGGCCTTTATCGAATTCCATCAGGACATCGCTGTTGTAGAGGAAGATTTTGTCAGCGTTCTCCTGACAACTGGTTTCTGAGCTGCAGGAGGGGGGTCTTGAGGCAGACTTGTTTTTGCAGGGAATCTGAAATTGTCCCCAGGCGATTTCGTGGCCGCAACGTGCCCAGAGCGTATCGGTTCCCAACAGAAAGCTGACATTCAGAAAATATTCAGCAGCGGGGGTTACGACGTCCGGCATCCGGAAGGGGATTTTCAGGGTAGCGGATTTTCTGGCGGGCAGCTCCTGTTGTGGCAGGATGCCGCTTTGCAGGGGTTTGCCGTTTTCGCTAAGGCTCCAGGTGATATGTAAATGTGCCAGACTGAGGAAATCATAGTGATTGGTGACTTTCAGAAGTCCCTTTTTGATATCTTGGACTTCCAGACGCACCGGTGCAAGGACTTTTTTCAACTCAAGCAGGCCGGGTGAGGGGGTCTTGTCGGGGAAGACGAGACCGTCGGCGACGAAATTACCGTCATGGGGGTATTCGCCGAAATCTCCGCCATACGCGAAGAAGGGTTTTCCGTCGGCAGTTGCTGTGCGGATTCCGTGGTCGCACCATTCCCAGACGAAGCCGCCCTGCATACGGGGCTGCGAATAAAACATCTGCCAGTAATCTTCAAGTCCGCCAGGTCCATTGCCCATGGCATGAGCATATTCGCAGAGGAAAAATGGCTTGTCTTTGGGGAACTGTTCGAGCAGATCCCGGCATTTCTCCGGTGTGGCATACATGGGGCTGATGAAATCAACTTCGCTGTATCCGGTTTCGCGTTCATAGTGGATGGGTCTGTCTGGGTCGCGCAGGCGAGTCCATTCCAGCATTTTCTGGTGGTTGATATCATATCCGGCTTCGTTGCCCAGTGACCAGATGATAACGCAGGCATGATTTTTCAGGGCTTCGACCATGCGGGTCATGCGATCAGTAAAAGCATCTTCCCATTCCGGCCAGGATGCCGGCATTTTTCCCTTTTCGTATCCGAAACCATGGGTTTCCAGGTCGGCTTCCGCCACGACATAGAGTCCATACTGGTCACAGAGTTCATAGAATCTGGGATCGTTGGGATAATGTGAGGTGCGAACTGCATTGATATTATGCTGTTTCATCAGCAGGACATCGTCAAGCATGGCATCGTAGGACAATGCCCGCCCAAGATCGGTATTGAAATCATGCCGGTTTACGCCTCTGAGCATGATGGGTACCCCATTTACCAGCAGGTTCCCATTGCTTAGAGTGAGGCTGCGGAAGCCGATCTTCAAACTTTTGTGCTCGAGGACTTCCCCTCGCTGGTTTTTCAGGGTTAATAGCAACGTATAGAGAGCAGGGGTTTCCGCACTCCAGGGAGTGATGGAGGGAATCCGTGCCTGAAATTTCAGCACACACTGAGTCTCTGCTTTCAGATTGCGGAATTTTTCACAGAGGGGGGCTTCGAGCAGCGAAATTCTTTCCGGTGAAAAGAGCTCGATTTCAAGGGAACCGGCGCGGTTTCCGTTGCCGAAGTTGCAGAGGACGGTTTCGACCTGCAAATTTCCCTGATTTTTCTCATCGAGGCTGGCTTTTGCGAAGACGTCGAAGAGATCCTGCTGTGGAATTGCGGTGAGGCTGACATCCCGGAAAATGCCGCTGAGCCACCACATATCCTGGTCTTCTAGATAGGTGCCGTCCGACCATTGCATGACCTGAACAGCCAGCCGGTTGATGCCAGGTTTGGCCAATGCGCTGATCTCAAACTCTGCGGGATTGCGGCTGCCTTTGCTCATACCGGCGAGCTTCCCATTGACCCACAGGTAGAAAAACGAATCCACCCCGGCAAATTTCAGCAGCAGGCGGCGTCCTTTCCAGGAGTCATCCAGATTGAAATCGTGCAGGTAACAACCCGTCGGATTTTCACTGGGTACCCGGGGAGGATCTAACGGAATGGGATATACAACATTGGTATATTGCGGTTTTCCGAAGCCTTCGATCTGCCAGTTGCCGGGCACCATGATGGCTTCCCAGTCGCAGCCGTCGAAATCCGGCTGCTGAAAATTCTCCGGGACTGCCCCGGGTCTGGGATAGAGCTGGAATCTCCAGGCGCCGTTAAGCAGCTTGAAATATGGGGACAGGGTTCTTTCCCCGTTCAACGCGTCCGCTTTGCTGGAAAAGGGCACCAGCATGGTGTGCCCCGGAATTTTATTGATACCGGTAAGACGTGGATTTTCCCAGTCGTTCATGACGTTTTCCTTCGTTGAATGTTGAAAGCCGTTTCAGAGATATAATAATGTAAATGCCTTACTGTGTTTTGAAAACCGGTTTCAGGAAAATA
>JAQVUB010000401.1 GCA_028699735.1 Lentisphaeria bacterium
AAACTTAATGATTTTTTATGCAAAAAAACCTCAAAAACGCTATCGGTTGGGTTTGCATTCAGTTTTGACAGCATATATAGTGTCAGGGTTGCCGAGAATTCTCTCCTGGCGATTGATTTCGTTCAGGTGTATATATGGGTTTTCAGTTTATTTTTGGGAGTTGAAGAAAGGGAGTCTTGTGATGGAAAATGCAGTGAAACAGCCATTCAAATTTTTCAGGAAGCGGAATGGCACGGTGGTTCCGTTTGAGGAGGCGAAGATTGCGATTGCAGTGATGAAAGCCGGTCAGGCGGCATCCCGCACCGGGGGGCCGGTTTTTACCGAAGAGATGGCCGAACGTGTTGCGCGTGAAGTTGTTTTTCAGCTGGACAATCCGTTGTGCGAGTATTACATCCAGGCCAATGAGCATGGGGAGCGTATTCCTCAGATTGAAGATGTGCAGGATCTGGTGGAGATCGTTCTGGCGGAGAACAAGCTGGCGGACACAGTGGCGGTATACAAGCGCTACCGTAAGATTCGGGATCGTGCCCGTCAGGCGATTCAGGTTCGACATGCTGCTTCCGGTAATAGTAAGAAGGCCGATTTAACCGATCAATCGATGTTGCTGGTGCAGTCGGCCACCCAGGGCAATGTCGATCACTGGGATCGCGAACGCATTGTCATCAAATTAACTGAGAAGTTGCAAGTTCCTGAGGACATTGCTCTCGGTATTGCCAAGGAAGTCGAAAATCAGATTATTGCCAGCAACATGAAGACGGTGGGCACTCCGCTGTTGCGCGAGCTGGTGAACAATATTCTGGTGGAGCGTGGCTACAAGAATCAGCTCAAGGATCTGTCCTTGTACCATATTCCCAGGGAATTCATTGAGAATTTGATGTATGCCAAGCCGACCGAGAACAGCAACATCGTCAGCAACAATCCAGAAGCGGTGAATCTGAGCATTGCTGAGCTGGTGTTGAAACAATGGGGTCTCGAGGCGATTTTCACGCCAGAGGTAAAGTATGCCCACGATACCGGGGCAGTTCACCTGCACGACCTGGGTTATCCGCACCGGGTGTACTGTTCGTCGCACTCGATTGAGTACATCAAGAAATACGGTTTGCGCGGGTTGACCAACCTGAACACCGAATCGAATCCGGCGCGCAGCGCGTCGGTTTTGACCGGTCATCTGAACACTTTCCTGGCTTCGATGCAGGCAAATTATGCCGGGGCTCTCGGCATTGCCTACATCAACATTTTCTATGCGCCGTATCTGGTGGGCATGAGTGACCGTGAAATCAAGCAGGTCGCCCAGGAGCTGATCTTCAACGGCTCGCAGAATGCGTTTTCCCGTGGGGGACAGACTCTGTTTCTGGATTTCAACATCCATACGGGTGTTCCGAAATATCTGCAGTCGGTTCCGGTGATCGGTCCTGGCGGGCGTTATCTGCTGCGCGATGCGTCGGGCACGATGCATGCGTTGACTGAGATTCTCCGGGATGATACGGATCAGGCCGGCAACCGTCTGATGGATCTGTATCTGGAAGATGAAGCCAATGAGGCGCGACGGCTGGTACTGCGTGAGCTGTACGATGAAAAGAAGGGGTTGCATTATGATCAGGCGGTGGAAGAAGCCCGGGAAGCGCACGGCGACCACCTGATGGTCTACGGCGATTACCTGTCGGAAGCGCGCCGTTTCACTTCAGCTCTGCTGAAGGTCTGGGGCGACGGCGACCGCAACGGAATGATTTTTGAATTCCCGAAATGCGATTTCCATGTCAGCCGGGAAACTTTTGAAGATCCGGCACAGTACCGGATTTTCCAGGAGGCCTGTGAACTTTCCAGCAAAAATGGCTCGACCTACTTTATTTTTGACCGGGATGAGGTGACCCTGTCAGCTTGCTGTCGCTTGCGCACGACGATTGATGACAACCGGATGCTGCGTCATCCTGAATCGATGCGCTTCTGCGGTTTCCAGAATGTGACCATCAATATACCACAGGCGGCCTATCGCGCGGCACGTGCCGGCCAGAAATCGTTCGAGGGATTGTTCACTGAGATTGACAAGACGATGCAGCTGGCGGTCGATGCTCATCTGCAAAAGAAGGCGAAGATTGCCGAAATGATGTCCGGCCCTGGGCGGCCTCTCTGGCAGATTGGCAAGCTGGCCTGCGATGGGCGTCCCTATGTCGAACTGGACAAATGCACCTACATCATCGGCCTGATCGGGGTCAATGACGCAGTGAAATTCCTCGTAGGGCAGGAATTGCATGAGAGCGAAGAGGCCTTGCAGGCCGGCATCCGGATCACTGCACACATGTACCTGAAAGCCAAGGAATTTGCGCATAAGTACAATCTCAAGTTCACGCTCGAGGAATCGCCTGCGGAAAGTGCGGCTCGACGTCTGGCGTTGACGGATTTGATCTACTACCGTGACGAGGCACTGAACTGCTACAAAGGTGACAGCGAGGATGTGGCTTATTACAGCAATTCCATCCATCTGGCGGCGGAAGCTCCGGTCTGCCTGGTCGAGCGCATTGAAAAGCAGGCGATGTTCCACGGCATCATCGAATCCGGCGCCATCACCCATGCCTTTATTGGTGAGGAAAAACCCTCCGCTGCAGCGATTGCCACGCTGATGGAAAAAGTTTTCCGTCGCACGCAATCAGCCCAGGTAACGATTTCTCCGGAATTCACCTATTGCAGCAGTTGCGGTCATCAGGCGCGTGGTTTACAGGAAAAATGCCAGGAATGCGGTTCGACGGAAGTAGTCGGAGAGACTCGTGTTGTCGGGTATTTCAGCAAGATTCAGAACTGGAACACGTCGAAGCGTTATGGGGAGCTGATCAACCGTCAGCGTGGTCGTTATGCGGTTGAAACAGCGGAGGATCAGAATCAGATGGTAACGGCGGCGGGGGAGTAAAGCAATGTCAACGGCAAACGATAAACTGATTGTCAATGTCTTCGGCAAAGCCGGCTGCGCCAAATGCACGATGCTGAATCGCCGTCTGGATAAACTGCTTAGCGAAGAGCGCTATGCGGCTTTTCAGAAGAAATATCACGACGTGATGACGGAAGCGGGACTGGTTCCCTTCTGCCTGGCGCAATGCCTGAACCCCAGCCGCATCCCGGCGATGCTGATCTCCCGGATGCGGGAAGATGGCAGCGAGGAATACCTCGCCAATCCGGATGCGGATCGCAAGGATGAACTCTGCAAGGATTCCAAGCTCTATCAGTATTTGGGCTTGCAGACCGATTACAGCGAAGACGGCAAGGGAATCCTCACACCCGAAATGGTGGAAGCCATCCTCGACCGGGCTCTGACACTCTGATTTTTTTAACCACGAAAGGCACGAAAATAACACGAATTTTTCGTG
>JAQVUB010000402.1 GCA_028699735.1 Lentisphaeria bacterium
CTATTGTCAAACGCCTGTGTTTTTATCCAGCCTCCCAAGCGGAAATTCCGGGTGTCCGGGGGAATCTGGAGGTTTTGCACAAAGGCCACCCGCTGTTCTGCTGCTCCGGTAAACCGAAGGGCGGCTTTCTCGGCAAACGGGGCATTGCTGATTTGATCGATCACCGGAGTGATAAACTGCTCCGAATCCGTCAGTTTTCGCCAGCTGGCAAGGCCTTCGGAGAAATCGGCATTCTTCAACAGATTCTGTTCGCCATAGTGCGGGGGCGGCACGATATGGTACTTGAGGTTGGCAGTGGCGGTTTCGTCCAGTTTCTGCAGGTGCTTCTGGAGGCTTTCGCCGGTGCCAGGGGCCGCGCGTTTTTGCATTTGTTCCAGGCGGTATTCTTCATAGCGTTTTCGGATGTCAGCCTGATTCCAGGGCAGTTTCTGCTGTTCGGGCAGCTGATTGTTCAACAGTCCCCACATTGCATACAAAGCGGCGTCGACGGGGATGCGTTCGCGCCGGACATTGAGCAGTTCCGGGCTGTCCGCGGGGCATTTCGCTTCGGCTTGATCGAGCAATTGCACTGCCTTAAGAAAAAAGGCCGGGGTCAGATAGGGGCGACGGACTTCTTTCAGGGCGGATAGATTGCCGGCTTCGGAGGGGACTGCGGCAATGGAATCCTCAAGGAAATTCAGGTAGTCGAGCATGATATCAGCAGCCTGCCCATAATATCCCTCGACAAACGTATTGATCAGAGGGTGCAGATCCTGATCGGGATTCTGCATGAGTTTCCATCCGGTCCAATTTTTCAAGGCGAAGAAGCTGGTGGTTTCCGCCCCTTCATTTTCGATGAAGATGCTGGTGACTTTGCAGTCCTTGTAGAGCTTCAGTTCCTGATGAATATTGCGAAGATTAATGTATGGGGATGGGAAGCTGGTACTGTATTGCAGCCAGTACCCCCAAATGCCCAGATGCTGTGACATACGACCCCATTTCAAGAGCAGTTCCAGAGCCTGGCGGTTGACCGGATGGCTGCGCGGGCGGAACAGATCCGGATACCATTCCGGCTCCCAATTTTTTTTGCCTCGTGCATCGCTGGACCATTCGCCGTTCAGTTGAATGACCCTGATCAGGACATTTTCCCGCGGGCGGATATCTTTTGGTGGTTTGATGGTGTTGGAATAGGCCCAGGTCTCCAGCAGCACTTCCGGGAATTCCGCTTTGATGTGATCGGCCAGATAATTGATAAAATCCACCAGTACACCGCTGTCGGCCTGCTGCTGTTCGCTCAATGCCTGGCAGGTGGGGCACTGGCAGATGAAATGCGTGTCATTCTGGTTGATGGCGAAGATTCTCTGGCCTTCACGGCCATCGCCGGCAGCTTCGACATCCTGCCGGTTTTTCCGGATACGCTGTCGCAGCTGTTCCAGTACATGTTCCCGTGCACCCGGATGGGTCAGGCAGATCTGGCCGGGGCCGTGGCCACTGGTGGAAGTCGGCCTTTCGCCGCTGGTGTTCATTGCCAGGTATTCCGGCTTGTCCGCCGGGAAGTTTTTCGAATATGTCCATGCGGTATGAGTTCCCAGGCCGTAGCCGAAGCCGTACTTTGCCGGTTTTGGGCGTGTGTCCTGGATTCTGGTTCTGAAAAGTTGATAAGCGGGGGTATCCGGCAGTGAGGTGTAGATATGCCGTTCGCGGAACCATGGTTCTCCGCTTTTATCGATGGGCTTGATGCTCAGATCAGCCTGTTTCGGGATGAACTCATTGTGCTGATCAAACCAGCGGCAGCCTAATTCCTGTTCGAGAAATTCATAAACGGCATAAAGCGTGCCACGTGGGCGCCCGCCGCAGAGAACCAAGTGCTCTCCTGTGCTGCGAATAAACCATTGATCCGGACCGGCCGCCGCAAGATCCATCTGCAGACGGACGGCAAAATCCGTCGCTCCGACAAAGATTGCCCTGGCGGGGGGAGCCTGCCCGGGCACTTCCTTCTGAATTGGGAAAACCGCGCCGGTGCTGCGCTTGAGCAGGCTGCTCAGTTCCGCAGCTGCGAATTCCTCGGCAGGGATTGGATTTTCGCTTTGCACGATGACATAGCCGGTTTTACCATCCTGAGCCAATTGCAGGATGTCCTGCGCAAAGGTCAGCAGCGGCAGACAGAAGAAGAGAACAAGTTTTTTCATGGAAGAATTCCAGACGGTAGTCCGTTTATTTTGTATAAAATCGAGAGGGATCAGAATGGACGGAGTTTTACTGGACAGAATGGACTTGCCAAACATGGCATTCTTCTGTCATGGTCGCGCAAACCCATCCGTCGTAGCAACAACCCTTTTAAAAATTTCGGGGTCTTTTTGTGTTTTTTCGTTGTTAAAAAATGCTATGTCAGGGCGCCAGGATGATTTTACCAAGCCTTTCGAGGTCGTGATAGCCGGCTTCAAAGATCGGGCTCCAGCAGAGATGTTCTCCGGGGCGGAAACGCGTTTGGCGGAAGATATTGAGGAAGCATTCACCGCCGGGCTGGATGGTTTCGGGGAGCAGGTTATTGAGCGGGATAGCCAGTCTTGTCTGCCAGCAGTCTGCAGTTTTTTCGCTTTGCAGTTTTGCCTGAATATCAATCTGCTTATGCCCCTTCTGGTATTCATAGACGAGGTATTCTCCGTTTGAATTGAGAGCCAGCTGCCGGTATTCCGGGCCGTTTTGATGATTGCTGAGAAAGAGTTCCCATCCGTCGCCGCCCCACCAGACTGGAGACAGTTTGCCTGTATCCAAACCGGATTCCTCCAGCAGCAGATAGAAAAACTCTCCATCATGGGCGAGCGCTCCCCTGAGCTTGCGCTCCGGGATTTCCTGTCCGAACTTTGTCACCCAGAGATTGATTGGTGCGGCCTTTTCCCAGGCAACTTTGCCGGGTTCACCGCCGGCTTTGGCGATGCGTGGTACGGTCAGCGATGGCGGGTCTTTTTCCATCAGCAGAAACGAAGCGCTTTTCTGGCGCAGGCTCTGGACGCTTTCCTGTACCGCTTTCAGACTGATCAGTCCCCGGATATCATCGCGTTGTTCAATCAGGCGCTGATAGTTTTGCTGATAGCGGTCGATAACCTGTTCGAGTTCCCAGGGCATGCTTTCGCCGCAAGGAAGCTCCTTCTCCAATTTTTTCCACATGACAACCAGTGCGGAATCCACCAGGATGCGCTCCTGCTGAACATTCAGGGAATAACGGCTGTCAGCATCGGTCAGCGCTTCGGCTGCGTCAAGCAAAAGCTGGCTTTTCCGAAAGAAATCCAGAGTCAAATAAGGCCTTTGCGAAGTTTTCATGGTTGAGAGGTTGCCATATTCTGCAGGCACTGAGGCAATGCTGTCTTCGAGGG
>JAQVUB010000025.1 GCA_028699735.1 Lentisphaeria bacterium
TAACTCATTGTACAAAAACAGGTTGTGTATTTGAATGGTGGTTGAGTTTTAACTTTTTTTTAAGGTTGTATGACGTGTTTGCGAGATCGAGCACCCAACGTGTTTCATAGGAGTAGTACGAAAAAAATTCATGGTGGTGGCGTTAACTTCTTGCATGTATCGGGCATGCCATGATTTGTTTTTTCGTGTCGGTTTGTGTTTTTCGTGGTAAAAAAATACTCTGTTACCAAGGTTCATCTGACGTATTACCTTTTTTCCAAAATTTCAGCTTCTTATGTTGAAGATCGAATAATCAGTTCAGGTTGGAGATTGATGACCTGGGCTTTGCTTTCGCCCTGAATCATCTCGTGTAATAACCGTACCGCTTCTTCGGCCATACGCCGGGTAGGTTGACGTATGGTGGTGATGCCTGGGGTGAATGCAGCGGCAAAATCAAGATCATCAAAGCCGGTGATGGCCAGATCTTCCGGAATGCGGCAGCTATGCTGAAGTGCTTCCTTGATCACAAAGGCGGCAAAAAGATCATTCTGGCAGATAATCGCATCAACGCCGCGGTCGAGATACAGCTCCTGGAAAATCTTTTTCGCATTTTCCGCTGTCGGAAAGATAAAATCATGGTCGAAAAGGATATAATCTTTGTTCAATTTCAAGCCTGCATTGGCCAGACCCTTTTGATAGCCGGCATAACGTTGCTGCAGAGTAGCGTGTTCCAAATCCGCCAGAAAAATTCCCAGACGCTGGCGCCCTCGCGACAACAGGTGCTCGACCAGATGCATGACCCCCGTCTCTAAATCAACCTGTACCGCCGTCGCATCCGCGAGAGCCGGACGACGAATATAGACCACCCGGGGAATGATCCGCATGAATTCGTGAATCTCCCGCTCATGCTGCGGATAATTGTGGGCAAAATTGATAATCCCTTCCACACCATAGGATCGAAAATCCAAAGCCTGCGTAAATAAACTGTCAATATTCTCATGCTGCTGGGCAATCATGATCCGATAGCCCAGGGTAAATGCGGAATGCTCCAAATGACGTAAACAATCAAAGTAGATGGCCGGCGCATGAGAATCAATTAAAACGCCAATGATCCCACTCCCTTTCCCGGTCAGCATCCGCGCTGCTACATTCGGACGATAATCTAATTTCGAGGCAATCTGCAAGATCCGCTCGCGGGTCGATTCACTGACGCGTACATTCTCACCTCCCGTCCCAAATAATACACGGGATATCGTCGTCCGGGATACCTTCGCACGAGCCGCTATGTCACTTAATTTTAAATTCGATTCTATCATCAAACATCACTCCTAATCCTCACGATGAATCGTTCATCACTTATAATTATATATTGATTTCGCGGGAAATCAAGTATGCAATCAGAATTTTATTGTCGAGCTGGGAAAAAAGAGGAATTCTTTTTAAACAACGAAAGACACGAACGCCCCGAATTTTTTTTTCGGGTTGTTCGTGTCTTTCGTTGTTTAAAAATACCCCTGCACCCTGTCTCCTGTCCCCTGCACCCTTAATTACGCTTTAGGGTGTGCTTTGCTGTAGACTTCGATCAGCCTGCCGATGTCGACATGGGTATAGATCTGGGTGGTGGAAAGACTGGCATGGCCCAGCATTTCCTGGACGCTGCGCAGGTCGGCACCGGCGGCAAGCAGATGGGTGGCAAAGGAATGTCGCAACTTGTGCGGGGTGCAGTCGGCTGACAGGCCGGCTTCAAGAACATAATTTTTGAAGGCTCTTTCGACCGAGCGCGGTGTCAGTCGACCGCCACTCTGGTTGCGGAAAAGAGCTCCTTTTTCCCGGCGTGTACCCAGGCCAAGCTTTTCGCGTTCTTCAAGATATTTCTTCAGCGCGGCCAGGGCGGGTTTTCCGAGCATGCAGAGTCTTTCCCGGTTTCCTTTTCCACGGACTTTAAATATGCCGCTGAGGAAATCGAGGTCTTCGAAATTCAAATTGGTCGCTTCGCTGATACGGAGGCCACCGCTATAGATAACTTCCAGGATTGCGGCATCGCGTGTGCTGGCGAAAACGGCATTGGCTGTTGCTTCAGCGCTATTGCTGTTTTCCGTTTGCCGATCCCAGTATTTTTTCGGCATATCGAGCAGGATTCCGACCTGATCGACGGAGAGCACCATCGGGAGTTTTCGTCCGGTTTTGAGGCTGCGCACCAGATGGAAAGGGTTGCTCTGCAGTAGTTGCTCACGCATCAGGAAGCGGAAGAAAGCCCGAAGGCTGCAGAGTTTGCGGTTAACGCTGCTGCGCTGCAGGCCGGTTCCTGACAGCTGTATGGCGAACTTTCTAGCCATGTGCTCATCGACCTGTTCCCAGAGGAATCCGCCGCTTTGGGAATCAGACGCAAGTTCGGGATTCAGTTCGATGAAGTGAGCCGCATCCTGAAAATAGTTTTTCAGGGTATTTTCGGCGTGCTGCCTTTCATTTCTCAGATAGCTGAGAAATTTAACCATGCGGGGGTCTTCTGCCAGGGCAATCCGTGCTCTGGTCAGGTCAATTTCAGCGTCTGTATCTTTTTTCTGCGGCATTTTTTTTAACAACGAAAAAACACAAAAAACACCAACAACTGACAACTTACCCTTTCCGGTCGGCCTGCCGGCTGAGCAGTGCTTCGGTCAGGATGAATGCAGCCAGTGCCAGCGCCAAGAGTTTCCAGAGGGGGCGGCTGCTAGTGGAAGGGGGGAGGGCTTGTACTCCAGCGGTCGCGGTGCCGCTTTGCAGCAGGCGTTGCAGGTCGCCGGGTTTGACGCTTTCCGGGCTTGATTCAGCGGGATTGAGATTGATTTCAAGCGGGAATTCGCCGATTCTTGCCAGCCCGGGCTGGGCGATGTCAATGGGTTGCTCCGGCAGAATTTCACTGCCATCCAGGCGGGTGATTTTTGGCAGCGGTTCACCGCAGGTGATTTTTTTGCGGCCATGATCGGATGGAATGAGCGCTGCGCAGAGTTCCCGCAACAGTGGCAGGAAGGATTGAGACAGCGGGAAATCGCTCCAGGAGAGATCGAAGGCAAAGGCAAAGCTGTAAAAATGTCCTTTGCCGTGTTCTCTTTCCAGCAGGGCCGGCAGTTCGGCCAGTGTGCGCAGCAGGACTTTTTCTTGTGGGCCGGGTTGCAGCCGGGCGTGTTTACGGATATTAAACAGGAAAAGGTCGCTGCTGCTTTCAGGCGGGAAGATGCTTTGCAGCGGGGAATCAGGCGCAAGCCAGCCTAGGCCGAGGGCGCTGTGCCGGGACGTTTCGCCAACCATTCCGTTAAAGGTTGTAGCGCAGAAGTCCTGTTCCTGCAGGGCGCGCCAGCTCAGATTCGGAGCAGAGCCAGGACAGTGAAAAATACTGCCGCCACCCAACATGAATTCTTTCAGGCGCAAAAGATCACTGCTGCCGAGGCGCTCCGCGGCTCCCAGCAAGAAGATCAGCTGACAGCTGTCAAGATCGGCGGCAAAGAGGGCGCCGGCTCCGAGGCGCTGCACCTGGAAAAGGCCGGGGATTCCTTCCTGTTCGGCTTCCAGCGCCTTTTGCGTGAAAAAAGCCGCCGTCTCGGAATTTTCAGAGGGTTCATCAGGCAGGACGATGAGGACATTGACCGGCTGTGGGTTTCCGGCCCAGAAGAAGATGCGGTCATCTGGAGTGAAGGAGTCTTTAGAGAGGCTGGCTGTGCCCTGACTGTCCTGCTCTTCGGCAGCCTGAAAAACAAAGGCGCTGCGTTGTGTCTGCGCTGGAGGCAGAGTGATTTCGCGGGTTTGTGTTTCATTGCCCAGTCGGACAGTCAACAGGCGTTGTTGGGGCACCGCAGAGTAATTCCGGCAGTTGACAAGAATGCGTTGCTGGTGGTTGCCAAGCGCCATGCCAGTGACTTCAAAAACCGAGCAATTGTCAACGGTCGGCGGGTTGACGGGTAGGAATTCCAGGGAGATATCTTGAGGCAGGCGGATTTCCTTCAGATTCCAGTCAGAGCGCTGAAAATCACTGACGATGTAGAGTTTTTTGCTGCCGGCCTCTGCGGAGAATGCGGATATTGCTGCAGCCAATGCATTTTCCGGATTGCCGATGGTGAAACCGGGTTGCCAGTCGTTGAGCAACTGCCTTAATGCGTTTGCATCATTCTGGAAAGGTGCTGTACCCAGCGTTTTCATGGCATAGACGGTTCCGCCGCTTTGCCATCCAGAGAGTTCATCGAGGGCATCTTTGACCCGTTGTTTTCCCTGTTCCAGGCTGCCGGCATTCTGCATGCTGGCGGAAGCATCCAGCAGAAAAAAGGCCTGTTTGAGGCTGTTTCTAGGGGTGATATCGGGTTTTGGCTGCCAGTGCGGGCGTGCCAGAGTTATGACCAGGCAGGCAAAGATAAGCATTCTGCAAAGCAGTAAAATCCAGTCCCGGAGTCGTTTTCGTCCTTCGCGTGGCAATTGGGAGATTTGCAGGAAGCGGATGCTGGGGAAGACCAGTCGCCGGCTGCGTTTCCGGTTAAGCAAGTGCAGCAGCAGGGGGGCGCCTAAGGCCAGCAGGCCCCAGAGGAAAAACGGGTAGGTGAACGAAAGCATCAGCGCAGTCCTTCGCGTTTATGCAGCCAGGCGGAGAGCAGGTATCCGATATTGTCCGAGCTGGCGGCAAGCAGATAGTCGGTTTGCTGATCGAGGCAATGTTTGCGGGTGCGATCAAGGAAATCATTCATCCGTTTTTTGTAGACATCCCGGATCAGGTTCGAGGTCGTGGTGATTTCGTGGTTGCTTTCACTGTCAACGAAGCGGAGTGTTTCATTGAAGGGCAGGGTGAGTTCATCTTCATCAAGAATCTGGCAGACGAGGCCATCGTGACCCGAAAACCGGAACCTTCGCAGGGCTTTTCCGAGTTGATCTTCGAAGCCCTGAAAATCCGAAAGCCAGATGACGAGGCTGCGCCCCTTGAGATATTCTTCGCTCTGGCGCAAGGCCAGAGCATGATCGGCTTTGCCATCCGGTGAAATTCTTTCGAGGCCGGCCAGGATTTTCGGCAGGCTGCCGGCATGACTGCCCGGTGGGGTCGCCATTTTCATCGTATCGGAATAGACAAAGATTCCGGCCTGGTCACCTTGCGAGCGGGCAAGATATGCCAGGCATGCGGCAATCATTGCGGCATAGCGGAATTTGCTGCAGGGCGCTTTATCTCCCTGATAAGCCATCGAGGCGCTGGCATCCAGCAGGATAGCACAACGCAGATTGGTTTCTTCCTGATAGACTTTTGAGCAGGCCTTGCCTTGCCGCGCCAACAGTTTCCAGTCGAGATACTTGAGGTCATCACCGGGGGCATAGCTGCGGTATTGCATGAATTCACTGCCGGTACCGCGGCAACGACTCCGGTGCAAGCCAGATATCAGACCTTCCACGGCAGTCTTCGCCAGCAGATGGTAATCGCTGATGCGCGACAAAATGGCAGGGGACAGCAGTTCTGAAAGAGGAGTTTCTGGCATGGGTGAGGGGGGGGACATGGACGAACATGGACGAACACAGACGGACACGGACGGGACACGGACGGGCAATGGAGGGTGTGAAGTCTGCCATTGGGGTTCCCTCCGGAATTATGCAGGATATTTAATATAACACCCTCTTTTTGAAATTGGGCTAACGCGAGTAGGTGAAAAGCTTCTGTGGGAGATATTGCCGTAATGCGTCAGCTAAGCTGGGAACAGAGATTTTTTTTAACAACGAAAGGCACGAAAAGACCCGAAAAAAATTCATGGGAAGAACGACGCATTCTCGCAGTCAAAGCCGCTTCCATGAATTTTTTTCGGGTCTTTTCGTGTTTTTCGTTGTTAAAAAAGAATCCCTCCGTTACCAGTTTCACTGACCTATTACCTTTGGGAGTTATATTATTCAGTCACGAACCCGTTTTCAACTGGCAAAAGGACCTCGAACCATGTTTATTGACATTCATGCGCATGCGTATTTGTTTCCCTGTCCCCCTCAGGATGGGCACACTCAGTTTTGTACGCCGGAAGAAGTGCTTCGGCGTTATGATGAGCTGGGCATTGAAAAAGGTGTGCTTCTTCCGCTGGTTGGGCCGGAAGAGTATCTCCCGCAGTCCAATCAGGAGATACTGGAAATCTGCCGGCTTTATCCGGATCGCTTTGTGCCGTTCTGTAATATTGATCCCCGCGGGATTTCCAATTCACCTTTTACGGATTTCCGTCCCTGGCTGGACTGGTATCGTAAGCATGGTTGCCTGGGAGTAGGGGAATTTATGCCGAATCTGTCTTTCCGGGACCCCCTCGTATTGAATTTTTTCCGGCAGGTTGACGCGATGTCCTGGCCTCTGACCTTCGATGTAACCGTCTGGATCGGCCGAGGCTATGGCCTGGTTGATGAACCCGGCCTGCCACACCTCGAATTCTGCCTGAAAAGCTTCCCGAATATGAAGATTTTGGGGCACGGCCCGGCATTTTGGAGCGAGATGGGGGTGCTTGAGACGGTAGGCGACCGGGGGGGATATCCGAAATATCCCATACGCGAAGAGGGTGTCGTCCCGAAATTATTCCGGCGCTATGCAAATCTCTGGGGGGACCTATCCGCAGGCAGCGGGTATAATGCGCTTGCACGGGATCCGGATCATGCGGTGCGATTTCTGAATGAGTTTCAGGACCGCCTCTGCTTTGGAACGGACTTATGCACTGCAGACGGGTCTATGCCACTGGCACCCTTCCTGCTTGACCTGAAAAAAACCGGACGCATTTCAGAAGCTGTTTTCAAGAAAATTGCCCGTGAGAATGCGATAAGGCTGTTACATCTCGGGGAATGAGTTGTGGTTTTCTTTTTTAACAACGAAAAAAACACAAAAAGACTCGAAATTTTTTTCAGAGAAAAGTGTTGACTGTTGGCACCAACGCTTTTTTTTTGTGTCAAAAGGTGATGTTCTGTTTTACGGACTGGCCGTCTGGCTGGTGCGTTGCGGAGTTTTATCCGCAGGGAGAGTTGCAGACAAAAATAGGAGAAACAAAGGGCATGATTAAGACAATTGACGTGCGGAAATCCTTTGGTTCTTCTCTTGCCGTTGACCAGGTGTCATTCGAGGTCAAGACAGGGGAAGTGCTGGGGTTTCTCGGACCCAATGGGGCCGGAAAGTCCACGACGATGCGGATGATCACCGGTTTTTTGCCGCTGTCTGGCGGGAAAATCCAGATAGGGGATTACGATATCGAGGAGAATCCCCTAGAGGCCAAGAAGCTGATGGGGTATTTACCGGAGAATGCGCCCGCTTATGCGGATATGTCCGTGATTGCGTTTTTGGAATTTGTTGCAAAAATTCGCGGGATGAAGGGTGTTGAGGCGAAGGAAGCAGTTGAGAAAGCAATTCGCACCTGTCATCTGGAAAAAGTTCGCATGCAGATTATCGATACCTTGTCCAAGGGCTATTTACACCGCGTCTGTTTTGCGCAGGCCATTTTGCACGATCCCCCAGTACTGATTCTTGATGAACCCACGGACGGGCTCGATCCCAATCAGAAACATGAAATGCGTGAACTGATTAAGGAAATGGGCAAAACAAAGGCGATCATCGTTTCCACGCACATCCTCGAGGAAGTCGAGGCTATTTGCACACGCGTTATTATTATTGATCAAGGCAAACTGGTATTTAATGGAACGCCGGCTGAACTGCTGGCAAAATCCCCCGAAGCTGGACAGGTCGTGGTTCGAATCCAGGGGCATAACGCGGCTGAAATCAGGGAAAAGCTGCCGGAAATTTCCGATGTGGCTCAAGTTCGCATCCGACAGGAAGGCCCTGCGGGCGTTACCGCGATCTTGTCAGCCAAACCCGAAAAAGCGGTTCAGGCGGGCAAAGTGCATAAATTTCTGCGGGATTTGAATTGGGATTTTGATGAATTGCACATGGAGAACGGGCGTCTTGATGAGGTATTCCGCCGGATTACCAGTCTGGACAGTGCCGGGGAGGTGACAAAATGAATAATGCCATGACCATTGCCAAGCGTGAACTGGCGAGCTATTTTGCTTCGCCGGTGGCTTATGTTTTCCTGGTGATCTTTCTGGTTCTGACCGGATTTTTCACTTTTATGATGGGCAATTTCTTTGCCCGTAATGATGCCAGCCTGCTTAGTTTTTTTGTCTGGCATCCATGGTTGTATATGCTTCTGGTTCCTGCGGTTGGCATGCGCCTGTGGTCGGAAGAGCAGCGCATGGGTACGCTCGAACTGCTGTTTACCATGCCCATTACTCCGGCACAGGCGATCTGGGGAAAATTCATTGCC
The DNA here is from genome assembly GCA_028699735.1 of Lentisphaeria bacterium. Lineage (GTDB taxonomy): Bacteria > Verrucomicrobiota > Lentisphaeria > Oligosphaerales > Oligosphaeraceae > JAQVUB01. The sequence continues at coordinate 8,253 of JAQVUB010000025.1, forward strand.
GGCTGGATCTTTCTTGGAGTTGCTTTATTGCTGACTCTGCCGATGGTGTTTACGGTTTATTATTTGGGTGAACCCGATGGCGGGCCGATGTTGACCGGTTATCTCGGCAGTTTTCTGATGGCGGGTTGTTACCTTGCGATCAGCGGCATGACTTCGGCTTTGACCCGGAATCAGGTGATCAGCTTTATCACATCTGTGGTGATTTGCCTGTTGCTGGTTCTGGCGGGTTATCCGCCGGTGACCAATATCTTGCTCAAATGGGGTGCCCCCAATGCCCTGGTAGAATTTGCAGCGGGACTGAGTGTGGTTTTTCATTTTGAAAGTATGCAGAGAGGGGTGCTGGATATCCGTGACCTGATTTATTTCCTCTCCCTGATTGCGTTTGCCATTTTCACCACAGGTGTAGTGCTGAAGAGCAAACGCTCCTGATTGCGGCAGAAATTTCTGAAAGGAGCTTAATAGAACTATGAGCATGGAAAAGAAAAAACTTGCCGTAACGATGACTTCTCTTGCAGGAGTCATCATCTTTGCGGTGATTGTCATTATCGTCAACCGTCTTTTCAACCCCGTCAATGTCCGCATGGATTTTACCGACGGGAAAATTTATACGCTGTCGGATGGCACCCGGCAGATACTGCAGGGGCTTGACAAACATGTCAGCATCCGTTTTTATTATTCCCGGGATGTGGCCGACATGCCAGTCTACCTGAAGACCTATGCATCCAGGGTGGAAGACCTGCTTGATGAGTACAAACGCAGCGGCGGTAAAAATCTGGATGTCAAAAAGCTGAATCCGAAGCCGGATTCCGATGAAGAGGATTCCGCGAACATGGACGGAGTATCCGGGCATGCAACGGATGCTATGGGCATGGGGGATCGTATCTATCTGGGCATTGCGGTGAGCTGTGCCGGCAAGACGGTCGCGTTGCCATTTCTCAGCCCGGACAAGGAGTCCCTGCTCGAATACGATTTGACCCGGGCGATATCGCAAGTGCAGGTCAGCAAAAAGTCTCGTATTGGTGTAATGAGTGCAATGCAGGTGATGGGCGGTATTGACAATCCTCAGGCGATGATGATGGGGCAGGGTGGCATGAAGCCGGCCTGGGCAGTCATTAATGAGCTCAAACAGGCCTTCGAAGTCGTGGAAGTTCCGATGACCAGTGAAACGATTGCCGATGATATCGATCTGCTGCTGCTGATCCATCCCAAGGAAATTTCGGATGCGGCAATGTTTGCGATTGATCAGTTTGTCTTGCGTGGCGGGCGTTTGCTGGCCTTTGTTGATCCTCTGTGCATGGTTGATATGCAGAATCAACAGCAGCAGCAGTACATGCCGCCGATGCCCTCCAATCTGGGAACACTTTTCACTTCCTGGGGCGTAAATTTTGAAGCCGGCAAGGTCGTTGTCGACCGGAAACTGGCCACCCGCATCCGCACTGGTCAGGGCGCTGATGTGCTGCCGACGGTCATTACCTTGAGCAAGTCGGAGATCAGCAGCGATGATCCGGCCACTTCTGCGTTGAATAATATGCTCGTCTTTACCGCTGGGGCATTTACCGGTGATCCTGCCGAAGGGCTGGTTCGAACCGTGTTGCTGAACAGTTCCGATGATGTCCAGATGATGGAAAGTTTTATGACTCAGCGCAACGGCGAGGATATTCTGCGCTCTTTCCGTTCCGATGAACGGAAAAAAGACCTGGCCATCAAACTGACCGGCAATTTCAAAACAGCATTTCCGGCCGGGAAGCCCGCCAAGAGTACTGAAGCTGGCGAAGAGAAAAAATCGGAAGAGGCCGTTGCCGCTTTTCTGACCGTATCGGCCAAGCCTGGTGCGGTGGTTCTGGTTGCCGATTCCGATATGCTCTATGATGCATTCTGCGTGAGTACGACCAATCTTTTTGGTCAGAAGATTGTTCAGCCGATTAATGACAATCTGAATTTTGCCTTGAATATGGTGGAGAATCTGCTTGGCGACAGTGCTCTCTTTGCGATTCGTTCTAGGGCGACGACCTCACGCCCCTTTACCAGGGTGCGTGATCTGCAGGCCGATGCTGAAAAACGTTTTCAGGACAAGATTGCCCGGATTGAGACGGATTTGCAGAAGGTGCAGCAGGATATCAATGATTTGCAGCGCAAGCGCCAAAAGGGCGAAAGAGAGCTGTTATCCCGCGAGCAGCGTGAATTACTGAAACAGTTCCGGAAGAAGGAGGCAGAGGCCAAGCAAGAGCTCAAGGCGGTTCGCAAACAGCTTCGTCAGGATATTGACAGCCTTGAGAACAATGTCATGGTAATGAATATTGCCCTGATGCCGGTCTTGGTTGTCGTTGGTGGTATTGTTTTGGCAGTGATCAAACGCAGAAGGAATGTGCGTCGATGAAAAAGAAACAGTTAATCATTTTACTGGTGTTTGGCCTGATTCTGGCGGCCGTTTATATCTGGCAGCAGTCTGCCCGGACTTCGGACTGGGAAGGCGGCACTGAATCCGTTTCGGAACATTTGCTCCCAGCGGATTTTGACATGGAAGCAGTGGCGACAGTGCGTATCGAGAAAGACAGTCAGGTATTGACGATGGTGAAAAATGAGCAGGGCTGGGGCATGCAGGAGCGCTTTGGCTATCCGCTGGACTTTGCCAATCTGAAAACCCTGTTCGTCGATCTTTACGAAACGAAAGTGGCGCAACAACTGACCCTGGATCAGGCTCAGGCCGGAGAGTTATCTCTGGTGCCCGGCAAAGGTGCCGTGTTGATGACGCTGCTGGACAAGGAAGGCCGCGAGCTGAGCAAGCTGGTGTTTGGGCAAAAACATGAGCGTGAATCCGATATGCCGCCGACTCCCTATGGTGGTGGCGGCAATATTCCGCTGGGGCGTTTCATGGAGCTTGGCGATGGGCAGTATATTCTCGCGGCCAATACCTTCAGCCGGGTGGATGACGGTATCACCGATTGGCTCGACCGCGAATTCTTCAAAATCTCCGATATGAAACAAGCCATCCTGAAAGACGGGGAAACGGTACTCTGGGAAGCGGGTCGCGATGACAAAAGTGCGGAACTGAAGCTGGCCGGAGGAGTGCCGGAAGGCAAAGAAATCGACAGCAGCAAACTCAGTTCGGTCAAAAATGCCTTTTCCTGGATTCGCTTTTCGGATATAGCGGATCCGGCCTCGACTCCTGAGAGCACCGGTTTTGACAAGGCAAAAGTACTGCAAGTGACCGATTTTGACGGTTTTGTCTACAGTATTATCCTTGCAGCGCCGGTGGAAGGCAAGCAGCACCTGAAGGTATCGGTCAGCTGGCAGGGGGCTCTCGAACGCAAGCCAGTCGCTGATGAGAAGCCCGAGGACAAGGAGAAGGCCGACGCTGAATTTGCCGCTAAAGTCCGTGAAAACCAGGACAAAGCCCGCGAACTCAACGCCCGCTTATCCCCCTGGATTTATCTGGTTGAAGCACGTAATGTCGAAAGCGTGACCATCGCCCGGACGGATTTCTTCAAGGATAAGCCCAAACCGGAACCCGCCAAAGAGGAAAAGAAAGAGCAAGCCAGCACCGAGGCGGCCGCAACAAAATAATTCAATCAAGCAAATCAGCATGCAGGAAGCCGGAGGAACTCACGATTTCGGCTTCCTGTTTTTTTTTGAACCACGAAAGACACGAAAAGACACGAAATTTTTTTCGTGTCTTTTGTGGTTCAAAAAGGTAATGGCTCAGTCTTCTGTAGTGCGGGACAAAAGCGGGACATGGGACTATGAATGGGACTATGGGACTATAGGTATGGGACGTATGGGACGTATGGGACGTATGAAATGGGATCATGGGAATGGGACTATGAGACTATGGATTGAATTATGTTTAAGCTTTTTACTCCATTGTCCCATTCCCATGATCCCATTTCATACGTCCCATACGTCCCATACGTCCCATACCTATAGTCCCATAGTCCCATTCATAGTCCCATAGTCTCATTCCCATGCAACGCCCCGCACTACAGAAGACTGAGGCATTACTCAAAAAGAATTCCTCTGTTAGCAGTTTTTCTGGTCAGATTTGATTTTTAAGTCCGAGGGTTTATGTTGCCGATATGCGTTCATTCACAACGAGGAGTTATCCTATGCGTCATCCCAGATCTCGTTTTACCATGGGTGCAGCAAGTGCACTTTTTCTCGCCATATTATTCCTGAGTCCCGCGCTTTTTTCGCAGGATCTGGAAAATCTGAATACCGGGCGGATTATTGTCCGGGAAATCCGGGATCTTGGTGATTTGGGCAAAGATGTCCTGAGTCTGTCCTGGAGTCCAGATGGCAAGCAACTCCTTGTCGACAAAAAAGTATCAGGGCGTTTTTATGGAATTTTTGTCCTTGATCTGGCAACTCAAAGCAGCAGAAGCATTGCCAGGGGCAGTTCTGGAATTGGCAGTGGAGGCGCTTCCAACAGCGGCAGCCCGGTTTTGAGCAGGGATGGGCGTTTTCTGCTGTTTTGCGCACAGGAGAGTTCGAGCAACAAATTCAACCGTACTGAACCGGGGTATGGACTCCATAACGATCTCTGGATTGCGGATCTGCTCAACAGCAACTTTCATCGCCTGTATCGCAACGGCTTCTCCATGAGCAACCCCAAAGGAACCGTTCTGCCCTGCTTTTCACCGGATGGTAAAAACATTCTCTGGACAGCCATTCTTGGACAGGCTCGCAGCGGCTCGGTCATGGGGCGACGGGGTATTTCCCTGGCGGAATTCAATGTGGGGCGCAATGGCATTCCGGAACTGGGAAAAATCAAAGAACTCGTACCTGGAATCCAACAGGACTTTTTTGAGGCATACGGATTCACGCCGGATGGCAAAAAGGTGCTGTTGGCGGCTAATCTCTCCGAACGGCAACCCTGGTTTGGCATGGATCTGTATTTCCTGGATTTAGACACTCTCGAATATCAGGCTCTTACGGCAACATCGGGTATTTGGGATCGCTTCGCGGCAATTTCGCCAAAAGGGGAAAAGATCGTCTGGAGTTCGAGTATGGGGCGCACGATGCCGAATCTGGGTTCTGGCGGAAGACTCTGGGAAAAATACCTCAGTACAGAGCTGTGGATGATGAACAGGGACGGCTCCGAAAAACGCCGTTTGACTGGCTTCAATCAGCGTGGCAGCAAAGAGTTTACCGGAGTGCGTTCCGTCGTCGGCATGAGCGCCTGGCAT
>JAQVUB010000403.1:0-1413 GCA_028699735.1 Lentisphaeria bacterium
ATGATCCCATTTCATACGTCCCATACGTCCCATACGTCCCATACCTATAGTCCCATAGTCCCATTCATAGTCCCATAGTCCCATTCCCATGAAACACCCCGCACTACAGAAGACTGAGGCATTACCTTTCTTCCTTTCTTCCCCCTGCACCGTATTTTTCGCAAAGTTGATTTCCATTGAATGCTGACTATAGTAAATAGGAAGAGAGTTGCCTGATGGCGGCTTTTTTGTTTTCAACCATCAACGAAAGGGTAAAACAATGATTTCTGACAAAATGAGTGCTCTACTGAATGAGCAGATGAACCGCGAATTTTTCAACAGCAAGCTGTATCTTTCGATGGCGACCTATTTCTACTCCATCAATCTGGATGGTTTTGCCCGCTGGATGGAACAGCAGGCAATCGAAGAAACCGGCCATGCCATGCGCCTGTACAAACACATCCAGGAACGCGGTGCACGCATCCTCGTCGGGGCAGTGACAGCCCCGCCTACGGAATGGAAGAGTCCGCTGGCAGCCTTCGAAGATGCATACAAGCATGAATGCAAAGTGAGCAAAGAATTCGACGAACTGGTGGCCAAAGCCCAGGCCGCAAAAGACAATGCCACACTCAACTTCCTGCAATGGTTCGTTGCAGAACAGGTGGAAGAGGAAGCATCCGTCGATGCCATCGTACAGAAACTGAAAATGGCCGGCAATTCGGTCGGAGCACTGATGATTCTCGACCAGAAACTCGGTATACGCGGCAAATAAACCGAACCTCTAACGTAAAATCACACAAGCGACCCGCTCTTTTCATCCGATGAAAAGGCGGGTCTTTTTTCGCCAGGAACCATTCAAGCAACGGAGAAATCATGAAACTGAACATTGCTCTGCTTTGCGGCAGCCTGCGCAAAGCATCCTATTCACGGAAGGTCTCTGCATATCTGACGGAAGCCGGTTCTCGTTTTGAATTGACCATCGAAGTCGTAGAGATTGCCGATCTGCCCTTGTACAATGAGGATCTGGAAATCACAGGAACAGCGCCTTCCTCATGGAGTCTTTTCCGCAAGCAAATGAAATCGGTTGATGGTATCCTCTTTGTCACCCCGGAATACAACCGCTCCCTGCCAGCGGTTCTGAAAAATGCATTGGATGTCGCTTCGCGTCCCTGGGGTGAAAGCATCTGGAATGGAAAACCTGCCGGCATCATCAGCCTGTCCCAGGGGAGCATCGGGGGTTTTGGCGCCAATCACCACCTCCGCCAGATTCTCGCCTGCTTAAATGTCCCGGTTATGGCACAGCCGGAAGCTTATCTCGGAAATATCCAGAACTGCTTCGAAGAAAAAAGCAATTCGATTAAACCGGATACACGGGAATTCCTTGAAAAATTTCTGCAACAATTTGCCGTCTGGGCAGCGAAAAACCGGGGCTGA
>JAQVUB010000403.1:1513-3334 GCA_028699735.1 Lentisphaeria bacterium
AGCTTATCTCGGAAATATCCAGAACTGCTTCGAAGAAAAAAGCAATTCGATTAAACCGGATACACGGGAATTCCTTGAAAAATTTCTGCAACAATTTGCCGTCTGGGCAGCGAAAAACCGGGGCTGATCTGAGTTTTTTTAAACCACGAAAAGCACGAACCGACACGAAAAAAATTCGTGCCAGTTCGTGTTTTTCGTGGTTAAAAAATACCACTTCCTTACTCTGCACTGCTGCTTTCCATTGGCAGTTTACGCAACATGCGTTTTGCCACTGCGATGGTAATCAAAGCTCCAAGGATATCAGACAGCAATCTTGCCAGAAAAACTCCGTTCAGGCTTTGCAGATGCAATGCCAGCAGTGACAATGGAATATGCATGCCCAAAATGCGCAGGGCTTTCAACCAGGCATCCGCCTGAGGATGCCCGCAAGCGGTCAGCGCAAAGCCGGCAAAACGCATGCATTCCACCATGCCCAATCCCAAAGGAATAATCCGCATATAGGAAACCATAATCTCGCGGACGGATTCCTCGGGAGTGAAGAAAACGACCAGATTTGGCGCAAAGACGATAAAAAGCAGTCCCACAAACAGCAGGAAAGTAAAGGCAAAGGTCATGGAGAAGCGCAGGCAATCCCGCACCCGCTGATACAATCCGGCAGCGTAGTTCTGAGCAATCATCGGCATCAGGGTAGTACCCAGTGCCATTGGGAAAACAAAAGCGACCATTTCCAGACGGCTGGCCGCCGCAACACCGGCCACCGCCACATCGCCAAATTCGGCAGTGATTTTGGTAATCACAAAATTTGCCAGTGGTATCAGCAACATGCCCAGCACCGCAGGCAAGCCATATTGAAGAATCAGGCGCCAGCAACGCGCAGTTCCGCCCCAGGTCACCGAACTCAGAGCCAACAATCGCCGGCGTTTCAGAATAACAAGGATGACGGTTGCGGCAATGGCCTGAGACGCGACTGTAGCGACTGCCGCGCCGCGGATGCCCATTGCCGGGAAACTACCCAATCCAAAAATCAGTAGAGGATCGAGAATCACATTGATCAGCATCCCAAGAACCGTCATCGCACTGGATACTCGTGGAGCACCTGCCGCGATCAGTATTTTATTGCCTTCATTGGCAAGGGCGGCAGTAATACAGCCTCCGAACCAGATGTTCATATAGGCCTGTACCTGCTCAAGGGTCTCGCCCCGCGCACCAAGACGGATGAAAATGTGGTCTGCGAAAAAAATACCCAGGCTGGCCAGCAGTACAGCCACCAGAGCGACCAGCAGGATTCCTGAACTGACCAGTGCTGTAGCCTGACGGCTGTCCTTTCGCCCCAATGCGTGCGCCAGATTGGCCATAGTGCCAGTACCCAAGCCATAGAAGATGCAGCCGATAAGCATGATAACCGGGAAGGTGTATCCCATGGCAGCCAGAGGGATGGCACTGCCCAGACGACCGATAAAAAACGTATCGGTTATGTTGTATCCGGACATCGCCAGGGTAGCCGGCAACATGGCCAGAGCCGCTTTGAGCATCGTTCGCCCAATACTGCCCCTGGTATACTCCGCCTTAAATTGTGGTTCCGACATGATATTTCCCGCAAAGTACTTTTTTTAAACAGCGAAAAAACACGAAAAGACACGAAAAAATTTCATGGGATGAACAACGCATTCTCACAGTTAAAGCCGTTATCTATGAAATTTTTTTCGGGTCGTTTCGTGCTTTTCGTTGTTCAAAAAGAACTCCACCGTTACCAGGTTGACTTGACGTATTATATTTTTTGACTAATTGTGCGTAATATAGAGCTGAAATTGCGTGGAATCA